>JBIIZY010000183.1:0-5947 GCA_044346035.1 Rhodoferax sp.
GGTAGCCCGCAGGCGCCGTGTCGGCCGGTCCGCTGTGGCCAAACTCCATCTCGCCGTGCGCGGTACAAAAGCGCAGCCGGGTGAGGGCGTTGACGACCACCCGCATGCGCTCTGCGCCCTGCAATTGCGCAGACCACTGCGCGGGCGCGTTGCCGTACATGGCCTGAAAAAAAGTGCGCGCACCGGCGCCATCTATCCGCGGCCCAACAGCTTGCCCAATGTCCCGCGCAACTTCATGCGCCAGCTGGACCGTCTCTGCGGCAGTCCACTGCGGCAACACACCCGCATGGACGAGCAGGATTTCGTGCTTGTCCAGCCGGAGTAGCCGGGCCAAGGGTTGCTGTGCCAGCCATTGCAGCAGAGCTTCGCTGTCGGGGGCTTGGAGTACGTCGGCCACGGTGTCTTTGGCAGAAGGCGCGCGCGCGCCGCAGGCCAGCGCGAGCAGGTGCAGATCGTGGTTGCCCAGAACACACTGGGCCGAGCTGCCGTAGGCCAGTACGCGGCGCAGCACTTTGGCGGAGTCGGGGCCGCGGTTGACCAAGTCTCCCAGCAAAAAAAGGGTGTCGCGGCTGGGCGAAAACGCCAGGGTGTCCAACAGCCGCTGCAGCGCCGCATCGCAACCCTGGACATCGCCGATCAGGTAAAGTGCCATGGTGTTTATTCTCCTTGGGATTGCATGGACTTTTTGGTGATTCTGGTGCTCACGCTGCTCAACGGCGCATTTGCAATGTCTGAGTTGGCGCTCACCGCGAGCCGCAAAGTGCGACTGCAAACCATGGCCGAGGCCGGCGACGCAGGTGCCAAGGCCGCGCTGGAGTTGCTAAGCAACCCCACCCAGTTTTTGTCGGTGGTGCAGGTCGGCATCACCTCTATTGGCATGCTCAACGGCATCGTAGGCGAGGCCGCATTTGGCGACGGGTTGGCCGCATGGTTGCAGCACAGCTTTGCGATGTCCGACAAGGCGGCCGCCATCACATCGACTGTGTTGCTGGTCACCGTCATTACCTTCATCACTATCGTGTTTGGCGAACTGGTGCCCAAGCGCATCGGCCAGTTGTACCCCGAGGCCGTGGCCCGCGTGGTGGCGCGGCCCATGACCTGGGTGGCTATTGGGGCCAAGCCCTTTGTGCGGCTGTTGGCCCTGTGTACCCAAGCCACCTTGGTGTTGTTGCGGGTCAATACCGCCGACCAGCGCGCGGTGACCGAAGAAGAGATATCGGCCAGCCTGGAGGAGGGCGTGGACGCCGGCATCATCGAAGAGCACGAGCACCAAATGGTGCGCAACGTCTTCCACCTCGATGACCGGCCACTGAGTTCCATGATGCTGCCGCGCGCCGATATCGCATGGTTCGACCTCGGCGACAGTGTGGCTGCTTGCTTGCAGGCCGCGAGCACCGCCGGGACCAAAGGCGCCCACTCGTGGTACCCGGTGTGCCGCGGCTCGTTGGACGATGTCGTGGGCGTTGTGCGGGTGGCGCGCTTGCTTGAGCTTGGGGCCTCGCACCCAGGCAGCATCGAGGCGCTGCTGGAGCCTGCCTCGTTTGTGCCGGAGACGCTGACCGGCATGGAGCTGATTGAGCAGTTCCGCATCGAGTCTGCCCGTATGGTGTTTGTGGTTGACGAGTACGGCGTGGTGCAGGGCCTGATTACCCCGATGGATTTGCTCGAAGCCATCACCGGCGAGCTCAAGCCCGATGCCCACACGCAGGCCTGGGCCATCGCACAGCGCGACGGCTCGTGGGAGTTGGACGGCGCCATGCCGGTGGGCGAGCTCAAGACGCGGCTGGACATCGAAGAAGATCTGCCCCAGGAAGGTCGGGGCCGCTACAACACGCTGGCGGGATTGCTGATGACGGTATCGGGGCGCCTGCCCGCGATGGGCGACCGCGTAGTCTGTGGCGGCTGGCAGTTTGAGGTCACTGTGCTGGACGGCAAGCGCATCGACAAAGTCCGCGCCCGCAGCACGCCCGGCGCGCCTTTAGTCGATCCGGCCCGTGAACCGGTAAGCCGCTAAGCCAAGCCATTCGCGCAGTACCAGCTGCCATTTCGCTGCGCCCAGGTGCAGCGCGTATTGGCTCCACGGCGTGGTCAGCGCCGTGCGGTGGTCCACTGGGTAGGCCGTGACGTTCCAGCCCGCTTTCTCGAAGCTGCCCATGGCCCGTGGCATGTGCCAGGCCGATGTCAGCAACAGCCAACGCTGCCTTACGTCAACACCGGGCACCTTGGCGCTCAGCACCGCGTTCTCGTAGGTGTTGCGCGAAGCGGCCTCCCAGGTGATCCGGTTTGCGTCCACGCCCATGCTGGCAAAAAAGCGCGCGGCCCGTTCGGCTTCGCTGGGTCCACTGCCAAACAGTTGGCCCTCACCGCCTGTGAACACGACGCGCAAATTGGGGTGGCGTTGGGCCAAGGCCACGGCGGCTGTCATGCGCTCGGCGCTCTCGCCCAAAAGTGCTTGCGCATGGTCTTGCGCGAGGTAGCCTGGCTCCAGTGCGCCGCCCAACACGACCACGCCGGTGTAGCCTGTCAGGTCTGCGCCGGGGGCGAACTCGGGGTACGCAGACTCAAGTGGGCGCAGCAACACGTCCGGCAAAGGCTGCCAGCCCATCAGCACCAGCAGCAGCACCGATGCCAGCGTGAGCCGGCGCGCCGCAACGCGGCGCCGCTGCAGCGCCAAGGCCAGCAGCAACAGCGCAATCACCCAGTGCAAGGGTTGCGCCAGTAACGCCAACAGTTTGGATGCGATGATCATAAATCCTCAGCGGGGTGAGAGCAGGGTGAACTTGTATGATCGGCGGCGTTTGCGATGCCTCGATTTTTATGCGTAAAACCACCGCCAACGACGACGTGATGACCACCCGCCAGGCCGGCGAGGCCTTGGGCGTGGCGGTACGAACGGTGCAGCTTTGGGTGGAGGCCGGTGTGCTCAGCGCATGGCGCACCGCAGGTGGACACCGGCGCATCGCGCGCAGCGCGGTCGCGCGCTTGCTGGCCGACCGCTCGCGCAGTCTGGAACCCACCACCGACAGCCCAGCGTCCCAGGCCCAAAACTTTAGCTTGCTGCTGGTGGAGGACGACGCCCACTTGGCGCGCTTGTTCACCTCGGTGGTGTCGGGCTGGGGGTTGCCGATCCGTGTTACGGTGGCGGGCAATGGGTTTGAGGGGCTGGTGCGCATCGGCGAAATTGCCCCGGACATGGTGGTGACCGACCTGGTCATGCCCGGCATGGACGGCATCGCCATGCTGCGCGCATTGAAAAAACCTGGATCGGGCTTTGCCAAGTTGTCGGTGGTGGCGGTGTCGGCGCTGGGTGCCAGCGAGATTCGCGCACAAGGCGGGTTGCCAGAGGGTGTGGTGTATTTGCCCAAGCCGCTGGACTACCACCAGCTTGAAGCGCTGGTGCGTCGGGGCATTGTGCAGCGCAGCCGGGGCCGGGTTTAGCCCCGCAGGGCTACTTTTCGCACTTGGGAGAGCACACCGCCTGCGACTTGCCCAGCAGTTTGCGGGTAGTCAGTTGGGTGCGCGGGCGGTGCTTGCCACACAGGAAGCACGACATGGTGGAGGCACCCACATAGGCGGTGGAGGTGAACGGTGATCCCGACACTTTGGACTTGTAACGCAGTCCATCATCCAGGATCGCAGACTTGGTAACGGGTTTGCTCATAGGGCGCGATTTTAAGGCCTAAAGCGCGGTGCGCCAGCAACGGGCCTATCGAGGCGCTGGCGCCAGGGCAAATCAGGCCATCCAGCCCAGGCCAGCGGAGGTGGCCCCCGCCACCGTGCCGCGCGCCGGGCGGTACTCGCAACCGACCCAGCCCGTCCAGCCGCAGGCCGCAGAAACCTCGTCAATTACATCCAGCAAGTAGCGCGCATTGAGCTCACCCACGTCGGGTTCATGGCGCTGGGGAACGCCCGCAATCTGAAAGTGCCCGACCCGCCCGGTGGGCAGGTAGTGGCGGATTTTGGTGGCGACATCGCCCTCCATGACCTGGCAGTGGTACAGGTCAAACTGCACCTTCAGCGCATCCATGCCCAACAAATGCACGGTGCGGTGCGCCTGCTCTTGGTGGGTGAGGAAGTAGCCCGGAAAGTCCCGCGTGTTGATTGGCTCAATCAGCACTTGCACCCCAGCGGCGGCGGCCTGTTCGGCAGCCCAGGCCAGATTCGCTTCAAAGGTGGCCTGCAGCGCGGCGCGCTCCATGCCGGCGGGAGCTACGCCGGCCAGTGTGTGAATGCGCGGGCAGGCCAAGGTGTGTGCGTAGTCGAGGGCGCGGCCAAAGCCCGCGCGAAACTCCGCCTCGCGCCCCGGCAAACAGGCCAAGCCGCGCTCACCCGCGTCCCAGTCGCCCGGTGGTGCGTTGAGCAGCACCTGCTGCAGGCCACAGTCTTGCAAGCGCTTGGCGATATCTTGGGCCGCAAACGCATACGGAAACAACACCTCCACACCCAAAAACCCATCGGCGGCTGCGGCCGCAAAACGGTCTAGGAAGGCGTGTTCGTTGTACAGCAGGGAGAGGTTGGCGGCGAAACGGGGCATGGTGGGTGGTTGGGAGTGCAGCAGGTGGTGGCGCGCGGGGCATGGTGCCACAGGTCGAGCGAACTGTAGACGTGGCCCGAAGGCCCAAGTCAGCAATTGGGTTGGCAGGCTGTAGGGTTGAGTGATGGCACCCAAGGCCAGGGCTCGCTAGTGGCGACCTGTTCCGCCGTGGCCGACAGGTCCTTACTCGTTATCTCTTTAGGTGCTGGTCCAGAGCACTTTTTAGCAATGTCCTGAGAGGCTACCAGCAAGTGCCAAGGGTATCTGCTTGCTGGGTAGGCTCATGATTCTTGCGTTGGCGGAGTAGTGCAATCCGCAAGCTGAAACAAACTTAATCCGGGAAAGAGCCAATTTAGCTTTTCGTTCGGCACCCAAGAGCCGTTTTTCGCGGACGCTTCTTAGAGTTTCTGCATCAAAAAGCCCAGCGACAACTTCTTAGATGTTGTTTACTGCCAGCGCGTTGGCACGGTGGAGCCGGTGTTTGCCAACATTCGGCACAACAAGCGCTTGACCCGCTTCAACCACCTTGGGCGCGAGAAGGTCAACACCCAGTGGAATTTGTACTGCGTTGGTGCACGACATTGAGAAGTTGGCAAAGACGGGGTATGCGCAGTCGCGGTGTATGAAGCGCCAGCAGGTGCTCAATCGCTGCAATGTGCGGCAAACTGTGGGCATGAGCAACACAAGCCTGTTTCAGAAGCCGTGCGATGCGATGGGCGTTGTACGAGCCTGTGGCGGTGGGGCCTTTTACAGCCTCGTTAGGCCTCGCGACCTAGGCTCGGTGCGTCCACTACTTGATTGGCTAACGACGCACCATCATGCTCCATGACAAGCGCATCACCTTTACCGCCGCCAAAAGCAGCAGCGACCGCATCGACTGGTTCCATGCGTCAGCGTATTGATGCGCCGTTCAGTCCGACAATGCCCCGACGTTCAGCCACCTCTACAACGCTCTCAGCCGATAGCCGTTAGCCAATCGATGCAAGTTCCAAAATCACTGTCGCTGGACGAAGTAGCCGAAGGCATGGCCGCATTCGCAGGAAGGACGCGCAAGCTTCCCTCCCGCTTCGTTCTGCACAACTATCAGTTTGGTGGGCCGCGTCCTTCATACTTTCTCGATCGGAGACATGTCGAGGACATTTACTCCATCTCCAAGGCCAAGATCCCAACGACATTCTGCTTTAGCGAAACGATCATCTCGCGCTGGAAGATTGGACTTGACCCGTTTCCACGGACGCTATGAGCTTCTTCATTGAAGCTCGTGGATTATCTGATGTTCAACGGTATTGAAGTTGACCCCATTTCACGGACACCTTATTGTTCTTGCAGAAGGAGTCCAAGATGCCCAATCCCAAGGCGCCGTACCCGGCACAATTTCGCGAGCAGATGGTCGATCTGGTGCGCGCAGGCAGG
>JBIIZY010000184.1:0-5935 GCA_044346035.1 Rhodoferax sp.
CTTTCAGCGAGTTGCTGGTGCCGCCGGGCTCTGCCGCTGCAGATGCGCTGGTGGAGGGCGCCGAGGTCATTACCGCTGCGGGGGCGGCAGCGGCACCGGCGTCGACCCGCCCCGCAGGACCCAGGCCGCTGTTTTGATGGGCGCAGCGTTGACCGGTCCCGACGGAACCCTCGCCGAGGCCACGCGCCCGGGGTTGGGCAACGTGGCGCCCACGCGCGCTGGCGGGCCGGCGCTGATCGCGCTGCGCCATGTTTCCAAAACCTACGAGATGGGCACACCGGCGCAGCGGCGCAAGGGCGACGGGCAGCAAGTGCGTGCGCTGCGTGACGTGTCGTTGGAGATCGAGGCTGGTGCCTTCGTGGCGGTGATGGGGGCCTCGGGTTCCGGTAAGTCCACACTCATGAACATCCTCGGTTGCCTGGACACCCCCAGCAGCGGCAGCTACCACCTGGGCGGCGAAGCGGTACACGCGATGGCGCCCGATTTGCTGGCCGCGGTGCGCAACCGTCGCATTGGCTTTGTGTTCCAGCAGTTCAACCTGCTGGCGCGCACCTCGGCATTGGAAAATGTGGAGCTGCCCATGGAGTACGCCGGTGTGGGCGCGCCAGCGCGCCGCGCGCGCGCCCGCGCTGCGCTGGAACGTGTGGGCCTGGGCGAGCGGCTGCACCATTTGCCCACCGAACTTTCGGGCGGACAGCAGCAACGGGTGGCGATTGCCCGGGCGCTGGTCAACCAGCCGCAGCTGATTTTGGCGGACGAGCCCACCGGCGCCCTGGACTCGCAGACCAGCGAGGACACCATGCGTCTGCTGGCCGACTTGCACCGCGAGGGCCTCACCGTGGTGCTGGTCACCCACGAGCCCGAGGTGGCAGCCTGGGCCCAGCGCAAACTGGTGTTTAAAGACGGCCGCATGGTGGACGACGTGGCCCTGCCGCCACGCACCGAGGGCGGCGCATGAACATGGCGCTTGCCTTGCGCAGCGCGTGGCGCTCGCTGAGTGCCAATGCCTTGCGCAGCGTGCTGACCATGCTGGGCATCATCGTCGGTGTGGGCGCGGTCATCACCATGGTGGCGGTGGGCCTGGGCGCCACCAGCCGGGTGCAAGAGCAAATGAAGGGCTTGGGATCGAACGTCATGCTGGTCGTCCCCGGCGGGGTGTCGCAAGCCGGGGTGCGCTTGGGCGCGCAAACCCGCCAGCGCTTGACCGAAGAGGACGCGCTGGCCATTGCGCTGGAGATTGCCGAGGTGCAAGTGGCCGCACCGACCTCGCGCGCCAGTGGGCAGATCGTCTATGGCAACAGCAACTGGGGCACCAGCATCATGGGGGTCACCAACGAGTACCTGGAGGCGCGCGAATGGCCCCTGCACAGCGGCCGCCCATTCGACGCGGCTGAGCTGGCTGGCTCGGCCAAGGTGGCCTGGATTGGGGCCACGGTGGCGCGCGAATTGTTTGGCGATGCCGACCCCGTGGACCAGACCATTCGGGTGCGCAACATTCCCATGACGGTGGTTGGCGTCTTGGCGGTCAAGGGCCAAAACTCCATGGGCCAGGACCAAGACGACGTGTTGATGGTGCCGCTGTCAACCCTGCGCAACCGCATCTGGGGTGGCGATGCAAGCAGCCGGCTCAAGCGGGTAGGGTCGATTTTGGTCAAAGTGCAAGACGGCAAAGACATGGCCCAGGTCGAAGAGGGCATCAAGGAACTGCTGCGCCAACGCTTCAAGGTGGCACCCGGCGGGGACGACCCGTTTGTGGTGCGCAACCTCACCGAAATTCTGCGGGCGCAAGAGGAGTCCAGCCGGGTGATGACGATGTTGCTGGCGGCGGTGGCGGGCATCAGCCTGTTGATCGGCGGCATCGGCATCATGAACATCATGTTGGTGAGCGTGACCGAACGCACCCGCGAGATCGGCCTGCGTATGGCGGTGGGTGCGCGTGGGCGCGACATCTTGGCGCAGTTTTTGATCGAGGCGGTCACCCTCAGCCTGATCGGTGGCGCCATCGGCGTGGTGCTGGGCGCGGCGGCAACCTGGGGCGTGGGTACCTTGTCGGGCTGGGAGGTTTCGCTCAGCGCCGCTGCGGTGCTGATGGCGGTGGGTTTCTCGGTGCTGGTCGGGGTGTTCTTTGGTTTTTATCCGGCCCAGCGTGCCTCTAAACTCCAGCCCATTGCGGCGCTGCGCTACGAGTAACTCAAGGGGATATTGTTTTGGATTTAGTTGTTCTGGCCAAGGCGGCTGTGATGGGCGTGGTCGAGGGCTTGACGGAGTTTTTGCCCATTTCAAGCACCGGCCATTTGATTTTGGCCGGTGCCTTGCTTGGCTTGAACGACGACAAGGCCAAGGTGTTTGACATTGCCATCCAGACCGGCGCCATCGTGGCGGTGATTTTGGTGTACTGGCAAAAAATCCGCGCCACCGTGGTGGCCTTGCCCTCCGAGCCGCAGGCGCAGCAGTTTGCGCTCAATGTGTTCGTGGCTTTTGTACCGGCGGTGGTGCTGGGCCTGCTGCTGGGCAAAGCGGTCAAGGAACACCTTTTTACCCCGGTGGTGGTGGCAACGGCGTTCATTGTGGGTGGCTTCATCATTCTGTGGGCTGAGCGCCGCCAGGCCGTGCGCAGTGGCGCGGTGCGGGTGCATGCGGTCGAGGACATGGGCACCTGGGACGCAGTGAAGGTCGGGCTGGTGCAGTGCCTGGCGCTGGTGCCTGGCACCAGCCGCAGTGGGGCCACCATCATTGGCGGCATGCTGCTGGGTTTGTCGCGCAAGGCCGCCACCGACTTTTCGTTCTACCTGGCCATTCCCACGCTAATTGGGGCTGGCGCATACAGCTTGTTCAAGGACCGCGCCTTGCTCAGTTGGGCCGATGTGCCTACCTTTGCGGTGGGGCTGTTGTTCTCGTTCATCAGCGCCTGGTTGTGTATCCGCTGGCTGCTGCGATTTGTGGCCACCCACAGCTTTGTGGGTTTCGCCTACTACCGGATTGCCTTTGGCGTGCTGGTGCTGCTAACGGACTGGACTGGCACGGTGCGCTGGTCGCCCTAGCGCAGCGTGCGGCTGGTTCTAGCGCAGCGTGGTTTTGTCTCGGTGCGCTGGTAGTTTTAACGCCGGGGGCAGCTGCGCCATGTTTAGAAGCGCTGTCTCGATGGCTGCGGCGGTGACCAATGGCCTTTCCATGGGGAACAGGTGGCTGCCGTCCACCATCTGCATGCGCCCACGGGTCACTTTGTGGGTCAGCGCCAAGCCCACGGCTCTGAGCTCTGCCGATTGAATTCCGCCAATAAATGACACGGGGCAACTCGGCGGCTGGCGTTGCAGCAGCCGCGGCAAGTTGTCGGGCAGGGTGTTGTAGATCTGGGTCTCCACCGCCGGGTCAAAAGCCAGTACGCGCCGGCCTTCGTGCGCGGTCGTGCAGTGCGTAACGTAGTCCCACAGCACGCCGTCGGACCAGGCGGCGAAGGCGCGCTTGTGGCGAAAGTGGGCATGGGCCTCGTCGATAGTGGCCCACCCATTGCGGCGCTGGCGGCTGACCGCTCCGGGCGAGAACGACCCAACCAGTCCGGACGCCTTCGCACCTTTGAGCACCGTGGCGCGCCACCCGCCCACGATGGGTGAGTCCATCAGCACCACACCGCGAGCCAGCGCGGGGTGGCGTGCCGCCACCATCAGGCTCAGAAAGCCGCCCAGCGAATGTCCTACCAGCCACACGGGGCCGCCGTTGTGCTGCACCGCGGACTCGGTGAAATCGGCCAACTCCTGCACCAGGTGCGGCCAGTTGTTGGTGACCGGGTACTGGGGGTTGTGGCCCACCTTTTCGATGGCCTGTACCGTGTGTCCGTGCTCCCGCAAGCCGTCGAGGAGCGCCCGGTAGGTGCTGGCGGGAAAGCTGTTGCCGTGTGTAAAAACCAGCATGCGCGCCTAGATCAGTTTCTCGTTGGGGTTGCTGATTTTTTTCAGTGGCTGGTTGCGGCCGGATGGCACCAGCAAGGGCACTTCGGTTGCGCCGCCCGTCCACATCGGGTCTTCGATGCTGTCAAACACCTGGCGCAGCTTCTGGCCCCAGCTGCCGTGCAGCATCTTGAAGTAGGGGTTGTTCTCGTCGATACAAACCACCTTGTCGGTTGCAAAGCGGTTGGCCTCGTACACCACCAAGTCGAGCGGCAAACCGACCGAAAGATTGGACTTCAGGGTGGAATCCATAGACACCAACGCACACTTGGCCGCCTCGTCCAGCGGTGTGGTGGGCGTGATCACGCGGTCGAGCACGGGTTTGCCGTACTTGGACTCGCCGATTTGAAAGTACGGTGTCTCCAGCGTGGCCTCGATGAAGTTGCCCGCCGAGTACACCTGAAACAGGCGCATGCCTTCGCCCTGGATCTGCCCGCCAAAAATCAGCGAAACATTGAAGTCCACACCGGCTTGCTTGAGCGAAGCCGCGTCGCGGTCGTACACCCGGCGGATGGCAGAGCCCAGCACACGCGCCGCATCGAACATGCTTTTGGCATTCCAGATGGTGATGCCCTCGTCGTCTTCGCTGTCTTTGATGCGCTCCACCTGCAAGATCTCGCGCACCGACTGCGAGATGCTGAGGTTGCCCGCCGACAACAGCACCATGAAACGCTCGTCTGCCTTCTCGTAGACGATCATTTTGCGGAACGTGCTGATCTGGTCCAGCCCGGCGTTGGTGCGCGAATCCGAGAGAAACACCAGTCCGGCGTTGAGTTTGATGGCGACGCAGTAAGTCATGGTTTTGGGGCGTAGGCAAAGCCCAGATTCTAGGCGGCGGGGTGCTGCAAACCGGTACTTGTGCACGCCGCAGCATCCCAGTGAATCGATTGGCCAAGCACAAATAAAAAATATACGGTATAAACCGTTTACATCGTTTTAAAGGAGCCCGTCATGGCCAAGCTTGTGATGCGTCTGTTGCGGCGCCTAACCCACCACCATGCACTGCATGCGCCCGAGCCCGTGGGGGCCTACGCGTCTGCGTACATTGCGATGCGTGATTGGTAAGCGTGATGGGGTACTGCAGTGCGTTGCACTGCGTACCCGCTAGGTTTTCATCAAAGCCTTGAGCTGGTAAAGCGCATCCAGCGCCTCGCGCGGGCTCAAAGCGTCAGGGTTGATGGCGGCCAGTGCGGCTTCCAGCGCACTCACAGTGGGTGCAGCTTCAGCTGGCGGCGCGGCAAACAAGTCGACTTGCTGTTGCGCGTCGGCGGCCTGCGCTTCCAGTGCGTCTAACGTGTGCCTGGCCTGTTTGAGCACCGCAGCGGGCATGCCCGCCAATTGCGCCACCTGGATGCCGTAGCTTTTGCTGGCAGGCCCCGGTTCGATGGCGTGCAAAAAAACAATATCGCGCCCAGCCTCGGCTGCGCTTACATGCACGTTCACCGCGCCATGGTGGGTGGCTGCAAACGCGGTGAGCTCGAAGTAGTGGGTGGCAAACAGGGTGAATGCCTGGGTTTTGTCGTGCAGCTGGGTGGCAATCGCGCTGGCCAACGCCAGGCCGTCAAAGGTCGAGGTGCCACGGCCAATTTCGTCCATCAGCACCAGGCTGTGCGGCGTAGCGGCGTGCAAGATCTGCGCGGCTTCGGTCATTTCCAGCATGAAGGTGGATTGGGCGTTGGCGAGGTCGTCGGCTGCGCCAATGCGGGTGTGGATGGCATCGATCGGTCCCAGCCGGCACGCGTTAGCGGGCACATAGCTTCCCATGGAGGCGAGCAACACGATGATCGCCACCTGGCGCATGTAGGTGGATTTGCCGCCCATGTTGGGGCCGGTGATGACTTGCATGCGCTGGCGAGCCGAGAGTTGGCTGCTGTTGGCGATGAAGTTGCGGCTGCCACCGGGGCCGCTTTGGCCCGAGAGTTCGGCCAGTCGCGCCTCGACCACCGGATGGCGGCCCGCTTCAATCTCGATGCACGCATGCTCCACAAACT
>JBIIZY010000034.1:0-20287 GCA_044346035.1 Rhodoferax sp.
CACCCTGCACCAACAAGGTTTCTCCCGCCGTCAAACGGCCACGGTCAAACACATTGCTCCAAACGGTAAACACCGTCTCAGGCAGGCTGGCCGCCTCGGTGTCGCTCCAGCCGTGCGGGGTGGGCAAGCACTGCGCAACCGGTGCCACACAAAACTGCGCATAGCCACCACCAGCAACCAGCGCGCACACCCGGTCGCCTACCTTAAGACCGGCCGAGGCCATGGCCTGCGCATCGCCGCTCTCCACCGTCCCGGCGACCTCCAGCCCCGGAATATCCGAGGCACCAGCAGGCGCTGGGTACAGCCCAGCGCGTTGCAACACATCGGGGCGATTCACGCCGCTGGCGGCAACGCGGATCAGCAACTCGCCCGCCGCTGGAACAGGCTGCGCCCTCTGCGTCAGGCGCAGTACATCCGCTGTTCCGAAGGAGGAAATCTCAATGGCATGCATGGTGGCTCAGCCCTTTGCACACGGCCAACCCAGGGGGCTGGCCAGTGCGCTGGCGGCGTGCAATCGGCGTTTACTCGCCCGACTGCGAAGGCCGGTCCAGCAAGGCCTTCATGGACAGCTTGATACGGCCCTTTTCGTCGGTCTCAAGCACCTTGACCTTGACGATCTGCCCTTCGGACAAATAGTCGGTGACCTTTTCGACGCGCTCGTGGGCAATTTGGCTGATGTGCAGCAAGCCGTCTTTACCAGGCAGCAAATTGACCAGCGCGCCGAAGTCCAAAATCTTGGTGATCGGGCCTTCGTAGACCTTGCCAATCTCCACCTCGGCGGTGATCTGTTCGATGCGGCGCTTGGCCTCTTCCGCCTTGGCAGGGTCGCTAGAGGCGATGGTGATGGTGCCGTCTTCCTCGATGTTGATTTGTGTGCCAGTTTCTTCGGTCAACGCGCGAATGACGGCGCCGCCCTTGCCAATGACGTCACGGATCTTCTCGGGATTGATCTTCATGGTGAACAGGCGCGGCGCGAAATTGGAGACTTCGGTCTTGGCCTCGCTCATCGCCTCTTGCATCTTGCCCAGGATGTGCATGCGGGCTTCTTTGGCCTGGGCCAATGCGACTTGCATGATTTCCTTGGTGATGCCCTGGATCTTGATGTCCATCTGCAACGCGGTGATGCCGTTGGTGGTACCTGCGACCTTGAAGTCCATGTCGCCCAAGTGGTCCTCGTCGCCCAAAATGTCAGTGAGCACGGCAAAGCGGTTGTCCTCCTTGATGAGGCCCATGGCAATACCCGCCACGTGCGCCTTCATGGGTACACCCGCGTCCATCAGCGCCAAGCAACCACCGCAGACCGAAGCCATAGACGAAGAGCCATTGGACTCCGTGATTTCGGAGACCACGCGCATGGTGTATGGAAACTCCTCTTTCGAAGGAAGGCATGCCACCAAGGCGCGCTTGGCCAAACGACCGTGACCGATTTCGCGGCGCTTGGGTGTGCCCACGCGGCCGGTTTCGCCGGTGGCGAACGGAGGCATGTTGTAGTGCAGCATGAAACGGTCTTCGTAATCGCCGCTCAAAGCGTCAATACGTTGTGCATCGCGCTCGGTGCCCAATGTAGTGACGACCAGCGCCTGTGTTTCACCACGGGTGAACAGGGCCGAGCCGTGGGTGCGTGGAAGCACGCTGTTGCGAATTTCAATGGCCCGCACAGTGCGCGTGTCGCGACCGTCGATGCGCGGCTCACCAGCCAAAATCTGGCTGCGCACAATCTTGGCTTCAATGTCGAACAGCAGGCCTTCAACCGCCACACTGTCAAACGCAGCGCCATCTTCTTTCAAGGCAGCCATGACTTCCGAATACGCGCTGCGGCATGCTTGGGTGCGCGCTTGCTTGTTGCGAATTTGGTAGGCTGCCACGAGCTTGTCCTTTGCCAAGGCTGCGACCTTTGCAATCAAAGTTTCGTCTTTGGCAGGGGCCTTCCAGTCCCACAGCGGCTTGCCCGCTTCACGCACCAACTCGTGGATGGCGTTCACCGCGATATTGCCTTGGGTGTGGCCAAACACCACGGCACCCAGCATGATTTCTTCGGAGAGTTGCTGGGCCTCAGACTCCACCATCAGCACAGCCGTTTCGGTACCCGCGACCACCAGGTCCATGGACGAATCCTTGCGCTGGGTTTGGCCCGGATTGAGCACGTACTCGCCGTTGATATAGCCCACGCGCGCGGCACCAATGGGGCCATTGAATGGCACACCACTGATGGACAAGGCCGCACTCACTGCGATCAGCGAGGCAATGTCGGCGTCCACCTCGGGGTTAAGCGACAGCGTGTGCACCACCACGTGCACCTCATTGAAAAAGCCTTCCGGGAAGAGCGGCCGAATGGGTCGATCAATCAACCGGCTGGTGAGCGTCTCGTACTCACTGGGACGGCCTTCGCGCTTGAAGAAGCTGCCTGGAATCTTGCCTGCGGCATAGCTCTTTTCTAGGTAATCAACGGTCAGCGGAAAGAAGTCTTGTCCTGCCTTGCCTTCGGTCTTCGCAACCACGGTGGCCAGCACCACGGTGCCATCCATATCCAGCATTACTGCGCCGGTGGACTGGCGGGCGATCTCGCCGGTTTCCATGGTCACCGTGTGCTGGCCCCACTGAAACGTCTTGCTAACTTTTTTAAACATGGTCATGGTCTATCTCCATTGATTTCGGATGTGAATTGGGGGGTGCAGGCCACCCCACCCAAGCCCGGATTCAACGCCACAGTCCACGATGCCATTCCAGAGAAACTTGCCGTAAATTGCTCTGGAATGACACAGCTTCGCACTGCGATTGCCGTCTCCGATGTGAAAAACGCCTGAGCTAGTGTCCTAACTCAGGCGTCTCTTTCATTTGTCGGCCCGCTTACTTGCGCAGGCTCAACTTGGTTATCAGTGCCGTGTAACGGTCAGCGTCTTTGTCCTTGAGGTAATCCAACAGCTTGCGACGGCGGCTCACCATACGCAACAGACCACGGCGACCATGGTGGTCTTTGGCGTGGGTTTTGAAGTGGGGTGTGAGCTCGTTGATGCGGGCCGTTAGCAGTGCGACTTGCACTTCGGGGCTGCCGGTATCGCCGGCGGTCCGTGCGTTGTCTTTGACAACAGCGGCTTTGATGCTGGATGCAATCATTTTTACTTCCTGGTGTGAGGACAGCGGGTAGCGCGTGGCCTCGGTTGTAGAACTTGCGTTAGGCAGTGGAAATGCGCCTAACGTGTGCCTGGCAAGCGCCAAACTGTCGGATTATAGCCCGGCGCATTCGGGTCTTGGAATGCAGTGGGCGGCCTTAGGAAGCGGTCTCCCAAGTACGCCCGCCACGCTACGGTCGCACCATCTTGCAGGTGGTGGGCAACTCGGCCGATTCGGGGCTGAGTGACTTCACCACCCTAAATCCATAACCCGAGCCCTCCACATCGAACTTGACGCCAGGGGTTCCCACCCGGTCCATCACGCCCACCACCAGCGGCTGCTGGAGCTGGTGGTCTGCGGCCCGCATTGCCGCAGTCTGGCCAAAAAAGCTGACGTTGGCACGCTCCAGCTGCAAAGCAAGCGCGGTCATGTCGATGGCGGCTACGGGTTTGTCCGTGGCAGCCAGCGCCTGGGCCAAAGCCTCCACCATGATGTGCATGCGCATGTGCACATAGTCATCCGCGGGCTGGGGGAAACGTGCACGGAATGCACGGTAGAACGACTCACTGCCAGCAGTGGGCACATTGGGCAACCAGTCGGCCACCGCCACCACCTTGCCGATCCCCGCGTCGCCGATGGCCGCCGGGGCGCCCAGGGCATTGCCATAAAAGGTGTAAAACTTGCCGGTAAACCCAACGTCTTTTGCCGCCTTGATAAGCAGCGTCAGGTCGTTACTAAAGTTCCCAGTGATAACCGCCTGCGCGCCGCTGGCCTTGATTTTGTTGGCATAGGGCAAGAAGTCTTTGACGCGGCCCAAAGGGTGCAGCTCTTCGCCAACGATCTGCACGTCGGGGCGCTGCACGCCCAACTGGCGCTTGGCCTCGCGCAACACCGCCTGCCCAAAGCTGTAGTCTTGGCCAATCAGGTACACGCTCTTTAGGGCTTTGTCATCACGCATCACTTCCATCAAGGCAGCCATGCGCATGTCGGCATGGGCGTCGAAGCGAAAGTGCCAAAAACTACAGCGCTCATTGGTCAAGGATGGCTCCACTGCGGCGTAGTTCAAAAAAATGACCCGCTTGGTGGGCTCGCGTTCGTTGTGTTTGTTGACCGCATCGATCAAGGCGGCAGCCACCGCCGAAGAATTGCCCTGCAGCACAAATCGCGCGCCATCGTCAATGGCAGCCCGCAGCGCCGACAAGGCCTCTTCTGTCTGGCCTTTGCTGTCGTAGCGGGTGAGTAACAGCGGCGTGTTCACGCCCGCAAGCCGCACACCGCCGCGCGCATTGACGCGCTCAAGCGCCCACACCAAGTTGCGGTAGACCGCCTCGCCGCCGTTGCCATTGGGGCCGCTCAAGCCCTCGATCATGGCCAGTTTCACCGGGGCGGGGGCGGGCTGCGCGTGGGCTGCAGGCAGCGCAGAGAACAACAAGAAAGGGGGCAGACATAGCGCCGCCAACACGGTTTTCAAGGCCCGCATTGCAACAATAAACATAGTGAGATTCTCTTGAATTTCAGGGGAGCGAGACCAACTCCGTCCCATGCGATGCTCACGGTGAGCGCCGCGAAGTGTACAAGGACCTACCATGCTTTTTGCCGCCGCCCATCCCCACCTCCACCGCAATGTGTACGCCTCAGCCGGACGCACATTGGAGCGCTTTTTGGACGACGCCCGTATGGGCGCGCGTGCCGCCCAAACCCACTACACGCAAGACGAAACCAGCTTCACGCTCTCGCTGGACCTGCCCGGCATTGCCAAGGAACAACTGGGCATCTCTATCGAAGCTACGGTGGTGCGCATCTACAGCAAAGAAGGCGCGCCGCGCCACTACCGCGCAGCCTACGAAATGCCACAAGAGATTGATGCCGCAACCAGCCAAGCCCGCCTGGAAAACGGTGTCTTGACCCTCAAGCTGGCTAAGGTCGTGCCAGTGAGCAAGGCAACCGAAATCGACGTGTTGTAGGGCGTTGCGCCCACGCGGCAAACCTGTCTGATAACCCGCTAGGCGCAACGGGGCAACCGTCCGCTTTCGCAACTACCCAATGCGCGCTGGACCGAACCCAGGGCGCAGGCTATAGCGCTTCTAAAGGCCAGCGCGGCTTGACGTCAAAGGCGTACACCGTGCTGGCTTTTTGCTGCCCGCTTTGCAGCCGCATGGCAGCAGCCATGGCGATCATGGCGCCGTTGTCGGTGCACAAATGCAACTCGGGGTAGTGCACCCGCAGGCCGTTCCCGACACAGGCGGCGTTGAGCGCTTGGCGCAGGCTGGCATTGGCACCCACGCCGCCAGCCACCACCAGGCGCTGCAAACCAGTTGCCTTGAGTGCCGCGAGCGACTTCTTGAGCAGCACCTCCACAATGGCCGCCTGGGTCGAGGCCGCAAGGTCACGCTGCGACTGGACCGGCAACTCAGCAAAACGCGCCACTCCCGCCGCTGCCAGCAGCTTTTGGGATTGCACCAGCACCGCCGTCTTCAATCCCGCAAACGAAAAGTCCAGGTTGCCGCTGTGCAGCAGGGGGCGCGGCAAGGCAAACGCCCTGGGGTCACCCGCTTGCGCCAAACGGGCCAGCAACGGCCCACCGGGGTAGGCCAAGCCCATGAGCTTGGCGGACTTGTCGAAGGCCTCCCCCGCCGCATCGTCAATCGACTCGCCCAGCATCTGATAGCGCCCCACGCCATCCACCCGCATGAGCTGGGTGTGCCCGCCAGACACCAGCAAAGCAACGAACGGAAACTGTGGTGGATCGGCCCCCAAAAATGGGGAAAGCAAATGCCCCTCAAGGTGGTGCACGCCCAGCACCGGCTTGCCCAAGGCAGCACCCAGCGCACAGGCCACACCCGCCCCCACCAACAAGGCCCCTGCCAGACCCGGCCCGCGGGTGTAGGCGACAACATCGACGGCTTCCATTGCGCACTGCGCCTGCTGCAGCACCGACTGGGTCAGCGGCAGCACCCGGCGGATGTGGTCGCGGCTGGCCAACTCCGGCACCACGCCACCAAAAGCCTGGTGCATCTCGATCTGGCTGTGCAGCGCGTGGGCCAAGAGGCGCGGCACGCGGTCGGGCCCAGCGGCCGCATCGGCCTGCACCAACGCCACACCGGTTTCGTCGCACGAAGACTCCACTCCAAGCACCAGCATGTTTTCTTGTCCTGCGTGACCCAAAGGGGCCCGAGTTTAGAGTAGGGGCATGGATACCGATGTCGAATCGCTAGAGCGGGCCACACTCGACGCCGTAGCGCCCCAGCACACCAAAGAGCTGCCGGGCTGGCTGGTGCCCCTGGATCCCAGCACCATTGGCCGGGCTACCAGCGCGGTGCCGCTGTCACACACCGGCATGCACGCATTGCAAGTGCCTGCGGTCGAAGCGTGCTACGCCAGCTACCACCTGCCGGCCCGCTTTCGGGTGGCCGAGGTCGCAGGACTGGCCAGCTTGCACGCCGCCCTGGGCTGTGCCGGATACACCGCGCAACAGCCCACCTTGACCATGGTCTGCCAGACGGCAAGCGTGGCAGGGCAAGCGCTCGCCAAACACGCTGAGGCGGCGCACCAGGTGGTGGTCAGCCAGACGCCCCACGACGATTGGAAGGCGGTGTACCTTGCCGCCGGTTTCGATCCCGCCGACGGGGCGCAGCGGGTAGCGGCACTGGCGCGCAGTGCGACGGTCGTTTACGCCAGCATCCGCGGCGACTGCGGGCCGCTGGCGGCGGGCACCGCATCGCTCAGCCGGGGCTGGGCGAGCTTGCATGGCATGCGCACCGTGCCGCACGCGCGCGGCAAAGGTCTGGCCCGCCGCATCATGGCCAGCCTGGCGCGCCTGGCGCAGGAGCAGGGACAAGATCGGATGTTCTTGCAGGTGGAGGAATCCAATGCAAACGCGCTGTCGCTGTACCAAAGTTTGGGCTTTCTCACCGCGTGGCGCTACCACTACTGGCGCAAACCCGCGGCATAGTCCCGCCGTAGGTGCGGCGCGACGCAACCCAATGCGCCCACATGCTGCACGACAATCACGCCATGGCGATTGGCAAATACATCAAGGAAATCGGACGTGGCAAAGACGGTGCCCGCGCACTGAGCCGGGCGCAAGCAGCCGATTTGCTGGGCCAGGTGCTCGACGGCACAGTTACGGATTTGGAAGTCGGTGGTTTTTGCTTGGCCATGCGCATCAAAGGCGAAACGCCTGAGGAGATGTGCGGTTTTTTGGATGCAATCCACGCCCGCCTGCAACGCATTCCCGCCCCCGTACCGGGTGTGCCCACGGTGGTTATCCCGAGCTACAACGGTGCGCGCAAGTTGCCCGTGCTGACGCCCTTGCTGGCGCAGCTGCTGGCGCGCGAAGGCCTGCCCGTGCTGGTACATGGCGTGGCCACCGAGTCCAGCCGGGTGTTCACCGCCGACGTGTTTGCCGCCCTGGGCCTGCCGGTGCAGAGCGCCATCGCGCCCATCGCGCCCGCAACGGCTGCCTTTGTGCCCACTGCAATCTTGTGCCCTGGCTTACAAA
Source organism: Rhodoferax sp. (assembly GCA_044346035.1). Lineage (GTDB taxonomy): Bacteria > Pseudomonadota > Gammaproteobacteria > Burkholderiales > Burkholderiaceae_C > Allorhodoferax. The sequence goes on from JBIIZY010000034.1 coordinate 7,613, forward strand.
AGTTGCTCGAAGTACGCCGCGTGGTACACCTGCGCAACCCGGCACACAGCCTGGTCAAACTGATGACGCCCTGTTCGGGCCCGAGTTTGTTAGTCACCAGCTACACCCACCCGGAATACGCGGTGTCCATGGCCGCCACCATCGAACGCATGCAGACCAACGCGCTGCTGCTGCGCGGCACCGAGGGCGAAGCGGTGGCTGACCCGCGCCGCATACCGCGCATGCAGGCATTTTTATCCGGTGTGCCCCAGCCCGCCAGCGCGCAACAGCTGGGCAGCCTGCCCACCCTGCCCGACTTGCCAGAAACGACCGACGCCACCGCCACAGCCCACTACATCCAGTCGGTGCTGAACGGCACACGCCCGGTGCCGCAGCCCATTGCGCAGCAGGTGGCCTGTATCTTGCAAATGTCAAGGTCACTATGAATTCGCAAGCGCACCTCCCCCCGCCCGGCACCCCACAGCGTGGCCATGTCACCCTGGTAGGCGCCGGGCCAGGCGACCCTGAGCTGCTCACCATCAAGGCGCTCAAGGCCATCCAGTGCGCTACGGTGTTGCTGGTGGACGACTTGGTCAGCGCAGATATCGTCGCCTTGGCACCCGCCACTGCACGGGTGGTGCAGGTTGGCAAGCGCGGCGGCTGCAAATCCACACCGCAATCTTTCATCGAAAAGCTGATGGTCACCGCCGCACTCGAAGGTGAAACGGTGGTGCGGCTCAAGGGCGGCGACCCCTTCATATTTGGCCGTGGTGGGGAAGAGGTTGAGGCGCTGCAAGCTGCGGGCATCTCGGTCAGCGTCGTCAACGGCATCACCGCCGCGCTGGGAGCGGTCACCACACTCAATGTGGCGCTCACCCACCGCGCGCATGCACAGGGTGTGGTGTTCGTGACCGGCCACGCCAAGCCAGGCACCGACAGCATGGACTGGCGCGCCTTGTCGCACACCGCTGCGCAGGCGCACCTCACGCTGGTGATTTACATGGGCATCGGCGCAGCCTCCCACATCCAGGAGGGATTGCTGCATGGTCTGCCCGCAGACACGCCGGTGGCCATCATCCAAAACGCCACCCTGCCCGACCAACGCCACACCAGCTGCACGCTGGATGCTTTGCACAGCACCATTCACAAGGAGCGCATGACCAGCCCCAGCGTGATTGTGGTGGGCGAAGTGGTACGCGGTTTACTGGCCTTGAACACTGATGCGCACCTCGCAAGCGAGGCAGCGCGCCGGGTGGGTAGCTAAACTCCTTCCTCCTTGAATCCAGGAGCACCGCATGATTGGTTACGTCACCTTGGGCACCAACGATTTGGCACGGGCAGCCGCCTTGTACGATGCCCTGCTCGCTGAAATCGGCGCCCAACGCATGTGGGAAACCCCACGTGGCATCGCATGGGGCATTGCGCCCGGCCAGCCGGTGTTGGCGCTCATGAAGCCGTTTGACGGACAGTCCGCAAGCGCCGGCAATGGCGCGATGGTCGGTTTGGATGTGGGCACGCCGCAAGCCGTGAATCGCATGCACAGCAAGGCGCTGTCCCTGGGCTGCAAGGACGAGGGCGCAGTCGGCCCACGCGGCGGTGGCTGGTACTGTGGCTACTTTCGTGACCCCGAAGGCAACAAGCTGCTGGCGTATTGCATGGAGGCACCCGCCCCGGCGAGCGCTGCCTAAGGCCCCACGGCGCTGGCTATGGACGCATTCGATGTCGCCGTGATCGGCGCTGGCGCAGCCGGGCTGTTTTGCGCAGGTGTGGCTGGCCAACTGGGCCTGCGGGTGCTGGTCATCGACCACAGCGAAAAAGTGGCCGAAAAAATCCGCATTTCCGGCGGTGGACGCAGCAATTTCACCAACGTCAATGTCAGCGCGGCCAACTTCCTGGGGGAGAACCCGCGGTTCGCCAAGTCGGCCCTGTCGCGCTACACACCGCAGGACTTTATAGCCTTGGTACGACGCCATGGCATCGGCTTTCACGAAAAGCACAAAGGCCAGTTGTTCTGCGACCGCTCGGCGCAAGACCTGATCGACCTGCTGCTGACCGAATGCGCCGCAGGTGGCGTCACCCGCTGGCAACCCTGCACACTGCACACGCTGCGACAGACCACACACGAGGGGCAAGCGGGCTACGTGCTCGACACCAGCCGGGGCAGTGTGACCTGCCGCGCCGTGGTCGTTGCCACAGGCGGTTTGTCGATCCCCAAGATCGGCGCGACCGACCTGGGGTACCGCATCGCGCAACAGTTTGGGGTGGATCTGGTGGAGCGCCGACCGGCCTTGGTGCCACTGACCTTTGACGAGGCCGCCTGGGCGCCGTTCGCTTCACTGTCCGGCCTGTCACTTCCGGTCGAGGTCTCCACCGGGGACAAAAAAAATGGTGCCAAATTTTCGGAGGACCTGTTGTTTACCCACCGGGGCTTGAGTGGTCCTGCCGTGCTGCAGATATCGAGCTACTGGCGCACCGGCATGCCGGTACGGCTCAACCTCGCGCCAGCGCACGATCTGGCCGCACAACTCACGCAGGCCAAGTCGCACTCCCGCAAACTCATTGCCAACGTGCTGGGCAGCTTGGTGCCAGCCCGGCTGGCCGACACCTGGGTGGCGCAAGGGGACGCATGGGGGCAGCCATGGCAGCGCCCGATCAACGAGGCGACCGACAAGTCGCTGGCCGCGCTGGCCGAGCGCATCACACGCTGGGACATCACACCCCATGGCACCGAGGGCTACCGCAAAGCCGAAGTCACCGCCGGCGGTGTGGACACGCGTTGCCTGTCTGGCCAAACCATGGAGTCCCAACACAGCGGCCTGTACTTCATTGGCGAGGTTGTCGATGTCACAGGTTGGTTGGGGGGTTACAACTTCCAATGGGCTTGGGCCAGCGCCTTCGCATGCGCGCAGGGGCTGCGCGCCAAACTGTGCACCTAGCCAAGACCCTGGAAACTTGGACGCTATAATCCGCAGCTTTGCTGGCAATCTCCCGTCGGCCAATACTAGTTAAAGACGGGGCATTTTGCTGAACGCGTTGCGTGGGGCCCGATCTTCCCCACACGAAGGGCGACAGCGCATCTTTTGGATATCCATTCGTTATGACCACGATCCGTGTAAAAGAAAACGAGCCGTTTGACGTCGCCCTGCGTCGCTTCAAGCGCACCATCGAAAAACTGGGTTTGCTGACCGACTTGCGCGCCCGCGAGTTCTACGAAAAGCCCACTGCCGAGCGCAAGCGCAAGAAGGCCGCTGCCGTCAAGCGCAACTACAAGCGCATCCGCAGCATGCAGTTGCCCAAAAAGATGTACTGACACCGGCCCACCTTCACGGGGCCCCAAGCCCGCCAGAGGACGCTCAGGCGGGTTTTTTTATTTCTCGCCGCTTCTCTACCAGGATCACGCAATGTCACTCAAAGACCAAATCACCGAAGACATGAAAACCGCCATGCGCGCCAAAGACGCAGAGCGCCTGGGCACCATCCGCTTGCTGTTGGCGGCCTGCAAACAAAAGGAAGTGGACGAGCGCGTGGTGCTAGACGATGCGGCGGTGGTCGCTATCGTGGACAAGCTGATCAAGCAACGCAAAGACTCCATTGCAGCCTACGTTGGTGCAGCGCGCCAAGACTTGGCCGACAAGGAAGAGGCTGAGCTCAAGGTGCTGCAAACCTACTTGCCCCTGCGCTTGTCGGCTGACGAAGTGCTCGCTGAAGTCCAGGCCATCGTTGCCCAAGTCGGCGCAGAACTGGGTCGCAAAGCGGGGCCTGGTGACATGGGCAAGGTCATGGCGGCCGTCAAAACCAAATTGGCTGGCAAAGCCGAAATGTCTGCGGTGTCGGCGGCGGTCAAAACGGCGCTGGCAGGCTAACCAGCTGTGGCCGGGCCCTGCCGGGTTCGTCGCAAGGCCTAGCCCGGCCCCGGCCGGGCTCGCCACGTGCGCAACCAGCCCGTGGCGCGCGCAAAACCTCAGCTACCCGCCACCTTCATTCGGTTGATAAGCACCGAGCCCACCGTTTTTGCACCGTAGTTGTAGGTGTCGGCACCGATAGCCTCGATGCCCTTGAGCATGGCTTTCATGTTGCCGGCAATGGTGATTTCGTGCACCGGGTAGGCAATTCGACCCTTCTCCACCCAAAAGCCACTGGCACCACGCGAGTAGTCACCGGTGACGTAGTTGACACCCTGGCCCATCAGCTCGGTCACAAACAAGCCCGTTCCCAGCTTGGCCAACATGGCGTCAAGACTGTCCCCAGGTCGCGTAAGGCGTGACGTAAACGTCAGGTTGTGCGAGCCACCCGAGTTACCCGTGGTTTGCATGCCCAGCTTGCGGGCCGAGTAGCTACTCAAAAAGTAGCCCTGAACCCTGCCAGCTTCGACTACATGGCGCGCGCGCACACGCACACCTTCGTCGTCAAACGGCGAGCTGCCTTTGCCGCGCAAAACAAAAGGATCTTCGTGGATGTCGATGTGTTTGGGAAACACCTGCTTACCGAGGGAGTCGAGCAGGAAAGTGCTTTTGCGGTACAGCGCGCCGCCGCTCACCGCTTGCACAAAGGTTCCAAGTAAACCCGCTGCCAGGGGCGACTCGAACAACACCGGGCACTCCACCGTTGCGATCTTGCGGGCCTTCAGACGCGAGAGTGCCCGCTCTGCTGCGTAGCGTCCCACCGCCTGGGGCGACGCCAATTCGTCGCTGCTACGCATGGAGCTGTACCACGCGTCACGCTGCATACCATCGCCCTTGCCCGCAATGGGAGACACCGACAGCGAGTGACGTGAGGTGGCGTAGCCGCCGCGAAACCCGTGCGTGTGGGCGCTGAAAAACTGCGACTGCTGGGCCGAGACCGCAGCACCTTCGCTGTTGGTGATGCGCTTGTCCACCGCAAACGCAGCCGACTCGCACTGCAAAGCCAGCTCGGCCGCCTGCTCGCTGGTGAGCGCCCAGGGGAAAAACAAATCAAGCTGTCGGCTGCGGTCAGCAAGGGGCGCGATGTCACGCTCATCGGGCAGGCTGGCAAACGGATCTTCGGCGGTAAAGCGCGCAATGTCGTACGCGGCACGTACCGTTTGTGCAATGGCAGCCTGCGAAAAGTCTGAGGTGCTGGCGTTGCCACGGCGCTGGCCCACATACACCGTAACCCCCAGCGACTTGTCGCGGTTGCGCTCCACGTTTTCCAATGCGCCGTTGCGCACCGAGACGCTCAAGCCACAGCCCTCGGAGACTTCAGCACCTGCGTCGGTGGCGCCGACCTTTTTGGCCTGCGCCAAAGCGCTATCCACCAGGGACTCAAAAAACGGCAGCGTGTACGCAAAGCCGCTTTGGGCAGCGCCCGTTTGGGACGCGATTTTGGTGGGGGTGCGGGAGGGGGATGGGGGTGTCTTCATAGCGACGGCTATGATACTTGGCTATGTCACGCAAACTCAAAAAAGGCTACTACGTCAAGGGCCAGTTCGTTGCTGAAGGCAGTGCCCTCGACCTCGAATACAAGCGCGAACTCAAGGGCAGCGACGAGCCCACCCGCACCGACCTCAAGCGTGAAAGCACCGAGTTGCAAAAGCTTGGCGAAGACCTGCTGAACTTGCGCGCTGACCTGATGACAAAGTTGGAGCTGCCAGACAAACTGGTCGACGCGGTGACCGAGGCCAAACGCATCAGCAACTTCGAAGGCCTGCGCCGCCAAATGCAGTTCATTGGCAAGCAAATGCGCATGCTCACACCGGAGCAACTGCAAGCAGTACGCGACGCGCTACACGAGCAGCACCTGCCCTCGGCCCAAGAAACCATGCTGCTGCACCAGGCCGAGAGCTGGCGGACGCGCCTGCTGGCCGATGACGACGCGCTAGGCCAGTGGCTCAAGCTCAGCCCCGGCACCGACAGCCAAAATCTGCGGGCGCTGGTGCGACAGGCCCGCAAAGACGCCAAACCCGAAAAGCCCGGCCAGGCAGCACGCCACGGGCGCGCCTACCGCGACATTTTTCAGTTGGTGCGCGAGCAGCTCGCAACAGCACACACACTGCCCGAACCCACTGCGGTACCAGACGGTGGCTACGGCGGCCAAGACACCTGAAGGAACCGCACATGCTCGAACCCACTCCGGCCCCCACCAGTCTGGATGCCGTCAAGATCGGCATCGTCTCGGTCAGCGACCGCGCATCTACCGGTGTCTATGAAGACAAGGGCCTGCCCGCCCTGCAAAGTTGGCTGCAAAGCGCGCTGCGCAACCCGCTCACATTCGAAGCGCGGCTCATTCCTGACGACCAAAAAACCATCAGCACCACGCTCATCGAACTGGTCAACGCAGGCTGCGCACTGGTGCTCACCACCGGTGGCACTGGCCCGGCGGTGCGCGACGTTACGCCCGAGGCGACGCTGGCGGTAGCCGACAAGGAGATGCCGGGCTTTGGTGAACAAATGCGCCGCATCAGCCTGGAGTTTGTACCCACCGCCATCCTGTCGCGCCAGGTGGCCGTGGTTCGTGGCACCGCACTCATCATCAACCTGCCCGGACAACCCAAGTCCATCGCCGAAACCCTCGAAGGCCTTAAAGACAACGACGGCGCCAGCAAAGTGCCGGGCATCTTTGCTGCCGTGCCCTATTGCATCGACCTCATCGGCGGACCGTACCTGGAAACGGTGGATACGGTGTGCAAGGCGTTTCGGCCCAAAACCGCGGTGCGACCGGCGCGCCCTCGCTGAGCGCCGGGAGGCGTCAGCCGCGCCTGCTGCTTTACTTGCCCACCAACTGGTTGAGCTTCTCCGCCTCGAAGCACTCTTTGCGCGCTGCGTCGACGGGCATGCAGTCTGCATCCTGGCGGCTGGCCGAAAGTGTCTCGATGGCCTTCCACAGCAGCGCAATTTGGTGGTCTTGGCCTGCGGCACTGTCGATCAGGCCGCGCAAGGCCTGGCTTACCGGGTCGTCATCTTGGGTGATGCCGTAGGCGCTGAACTTGCGCTCAGAGGTGGTCACATCGGCGCTCTCACCGGCTTTGCTTTGGATGATGCGCGCCGGGATGCCCACCGCCGTAGCACCCGCAGGCACCGGCTTAATGACAACCGCATTGCTGCCTATCTTGGCACCGTCACCCACTTCAAAACCACCCAATACCTTGGCACCTGCGCTTACCACCACATCTTTACCCAGAGTGGGGTGGCGCTTGGCACCTTTGTAGAGCGAAGTGCCACCCAAGGTGACGCCTTGGTAGATGGTGCAGCCGTCGCCAATTTCTGCCGTTTCACCCACCACCGCGCCCATGGCGTGGTCAAAGAATACCCGCTCGCCAAGCTTTGCCCCGGGGTGGATTTCGATGCCGGTCAAAAACCGTGCGATGTGTGAAATGAAACGTCCCAACCACTTGAAACCGTGGTTCCAGCACCAGTGGGCCGGTCGGTGCAGCACCACCGCATGCAGGCCCGGATAGCAGGTGATGACCTCCCACGTGGTGCGCGCAGCGGGGTCGCGGTCGAGGATGCACTGAATGTCGGAACGGATACGAGAGAACATGGCCCCAGTCTAAACGCTGGGCTGCGGGCCTGTTGGTGGCGCGGGAATCGGGTTCTGTGCGTGAGCCGCTGCTTCAGCCGCATGTTCAGCCGCTGCTTGCGCTGGCGCGTGTACAGGTGCGTCAGCAATCACCTGAGCGTCCACACCAGAGGGTGGTCGCGGGTCTGCAGCACTCCCACGGGTGCGCTGCAGGATGGCTTTGGCGATGCCCCGCAGAATATGAATTTCCTCTTGCGTCACGTTCGACCGGTTGAACAGTGCGTTCAGGCGCGGCATCAACTTCTTGGGCGCTGCCGGGTCCAAAAACTCCAGCGCCACCAAGGCCTGTTCCAAGTGACCCAACATGCCAGAAACCTGCGCTGCATCGGCCAGGACAGGCGCAGCGCCGGCCGCGGCGGGCCCTGCCGGCGCAAAACCGCCCAGCGCCAGGCGCCACTCGTAGGCCACCACCTGCAAGGCTGCAGCGATGTTGAGTGAGCCGAATTGCGGGTTGCTGGGAATGCCCAAGGCCACGTGGCAGCGGTACACGTCTTCGTTGCGCATGCCAAAGCGCTCCGAGCCGAACAAGAAGGCCACACCGCCCTGCCCGGTGGTGGCCAAGGTGCCCAGATGCTGGCGCGGTGTGCTGGTGGGTGGGCCAAAGTCGCGTGGCGTCATGGCGGTGGCGCACAAATGGGTCATGCCGTCCAGCGCGTCGTCCAGCGTGTCAACGATACGGCACTTGTGCAGCACATCCAAGGCGCCGCTGGCACGTTGGATGGTTTCTTCGCGGCGCAGCACATTGGCCCAGCGCGGCGCCACCAGTACAAGATCGTCAAAGCCCATGGTTTTCATGGCCCGAGCGGCAGCGCCCACGTTGCCCGCGTGGCTGGGTTGGATCAGGACGAATCGCGTCTGCATGGGCTGTCGGTAAAATGCGCCGATTGTCGTCGCCCGCATCGCCCGGCGCCACCTCCTGTTCCTTTGCTGTGCACCGGTATGCGCCTGTGCCGCTTTCTCAAAAATCTATGTCGCTCAACCTGCATCCCATGGTCAACGTGGCCACCAAGGCCGCCCGCGCCGCTGGCAACATCATCAACCGCGCCGCGCTCGATATCGAGTCGGTACGGGTCTCCCAAAAAAAGGCCAACGACTTCGTGACCGAGGTGGACCAGGCAGCTGAGGCGACCATCATCGAAACCCTGCTCACCGCGTACCCCGGCCACGGCATCTGGGCCGAAGAGTCTGGTCGCCAGCATGGCGCGCGGGATTCCGAGTACGTCTGGATCATTGACCCGCTCGACGGCACCACCAACTTCATCCACGGCCTGCCCATTTACTGCGTGAGCATCGCGCTGGCAGTGCGGGGCAAGGTAGAACATGCAGTGGTATACGACCCGACGCGCAACGACCTGTTCACCGCCACCAAGGGGCGCGGAGCCTTTTTGAACGACCGCCGCCTGCGCGTGTCCAAACGCAACGCACTCAAAGAGTCACTGGTATCCACCGGTTTCCCCTACCGGCAGGGCGATGACTTCGGGGAGTACCTGACCCTGATGGGCGACGTGATGCAGCGCACGGCCGGCCTGCGCCGACCCGGCGCTGCGGCGCTGGACCTGGCCTACGTAGCGGCCGGCTTTACCGATGGCTTCTTCGAGAAGGGTCTGCAGCCTTGGGACGTCGCAGCGGGCTCGCTCTTGGTGACCGAGGCGGGTGGCTTGGTGGGCAATTTCAGTGGCGAGGCCGACTTTTTGGACCAACAAGAGTGCCTCGCTGCCAACCCCAAGGTGTATGCGCAGCTGGTGGGTATTGTTGGAAAGTACAGCAAGTTTGCAACTGCGACCGAGAAGGCCGCAGTGCGCCAGGCCACCCTGTCGCGCACCGCGCGCACCACGCAGACACTTTGATCGCTTACGCGCTGTAAGCCCGCGCTGGCTGGCGCTGCCTTGGCGGGTGCTTAGCCACCGAGCTGCAGTTGGTCCAGCGGCACCGGCCGACCAAACAAATACCCCTGAAACGACCTGCAGCCGTTTTGCAGCAAAAACTGGCGCTGCCCCTCGGACTCCACGCCCTCGGCCACCACGCCCAAGTCTAGGCTGTGCGCCAGTGTCAGGATGGTGCGTGCGATGGCGGCATCGTTGGGATCGATCAGCACATCGCGCACAAAGGACTGGTCGATCTTGAGCTGGTCAAGCGGCAAGCGCTTCAAGTATGACAACGACGAGTAGCCGGTACCGAAGTCGTCGAGCGAGAAGCCCACGCCGACCGCGCGCAGCTGGCCCATTTTCTGAACCGCGTCTTCCACATCGCTGAGCAGCAGGCTTTCTGTGAGTTCAAGTTTGAGGCGGTTCGGGTTGGCACCAGTCGACTGGAGCAGGCCCAACACCTGGTTGCAAAAGTCGGGGTGGCGAAACTGGCGGGCACTGACGTTGACCGCCATGGTGAGCGTGCTGGTAGCGGGCTGTGCGCTCCAGGCAACCAGCTGCGCGCAAGCCACTTGCAGCACCCAATGTCCCAGTTCAAAAATCAGTCCACTTTGCTCGGCGACTGGAATGAACTGGGCCGGCGAAATCAGTCCGCGCTGCGGGTGCACCCAACGCAGCAGCGCCTCCACGCCGGTAACGCATGACTGCGCATCCACCACGGGCTGGTAGTACAAGACAAAGCCGTCGTACTGCAAGGCCTGGCGCAAGTCCTTTTCCATGCTGGCCCGGGCGGTCGCGGCGGCCTGCATCTCGGGATCAAAAAAGCGCAGTGTGTTGCGCCCCGCCCCCTTGGCCTGGTACATGGCAAGGTCGGCACGCTTGAGCAATTCGTCCAGGGTGTGCAGGTGCTGGAACAGCAGCGTGATACCGATGCTGGGTGAGCTGTGGTGGCGCTGCCCGCCCAACACGTACTCTTGGTTGAGCGCGACCAACACCTTGCGGCCAATCGACTCGGCCAATGCCGCCGCGTCTGACGGCACCTCGCCAATGTCTTCGAGCATGACCACGAACTCGTCACCGCCCAGACGGGCCACGGTGTCCACGCTGCGCACGCAAGCGATCAAGCGCTGCGCAACCTGTTTGAGCAACTCGTCGCCCACGTGGTGGCCCAAGGTGTCGTTGAGGATTTTGAAATTGTCCAGATCAATGAACAGCAAGGCGCCGTGGGTGATGTGGCGCGCGCTGTGGTCCATCGCCTGCTTGAGCCGCTCCATCAGCATGCGGCGGTTGGGCAGGCCCGTGAGTGCATCGAAAAATGCAAGCCGCTCAATCTCGGCCTCTGCCTGCTTGCGCGCGCTGATGTCGCGACCGGTACCGCGGTAGCCCTTGAATTCTCCCAGCGCATCGAACATCGGCGCGCCGTTGAGGGTGATCCACATCCAAGAGCCGTCCGCGCGCAGGCGCTGCGTCTCAAAGTCGTGGAACACCTCGTGGGCATCCAGTTGCGCACGGTGACGCGCCCAGGCTTCCTCGGTTACGCCCCGGGCCTCGAACTCCCATGGCTTCTTGCCAAGGTAGCTTTGCGTGGGAAGCGCACTGGCAATCTGCGGGCTGCCGTCGAACCGAACAAAACGGAAAGCCGCGTCTTGCTCCCAGTACCAGTCGGACGACAGCTCGGTCAGGCTGCGAAAACGCGCCTCGCTCTCCTGCAATCGGGCCAGTGCTTCCTTCTGTGAGGTGATGTCGGTAATCGCGCCACACCACAGCACCGAATTGTCTGGCTGAACATCGGGCGCAGCATTGATCAGCAACCAGCGCGGCCCACCTTCGAGCGGTCGCATCAGAAACTCCGACTGCCACAGCGTGCCTGCGCGCACCGCAGCCAGGGCTTCGCCAATAAGCCGCAGCGTATCGCTGCGCTCTATACGCCTGAACAAGTGGTTGACATCGCTGCGCAAAACCTCGGGCGTAACCCCCAAAAGCTCGTGGGAACCGGCACTTGCGAAATGAAACTCCAAACGGTCGTCGCCCCAGGTCTGAAACTCAAACAACATGCCGGGCGCGCGGCCGGTAATCTTCTGGATAAACATGAGCTGGTCCCGGGCGGCTTTGATCGCGGCCTTCTCCGAACTCACCTCCTGCACCACACCGATATTTGCCCGGACCACGCCCTGCTCCATCTGCCGGTACATGCGCGAGCGCACCCACAGCACGTGGCCATCGGGGTGGTGCCAGCGGTATTCAATGGTGCGGCCATCCATCGCCTGGGCCGCTGCATCAAACACCGCGCGGTCCTCAGGCATCAAGCCCTGCAGATGGTCTGCAATTGGCGCGCTGCGGCGGTCACCGAAGCCGGCCACGGTGGCATAGCCTGCCGACATATGCACTTCATGCTCGCCGGGGTAGTGCAGCCAGTAGCCCACATTGGCAACCGACTCCGTCAAGCGGTACAGCTCCACCTGGTGCTCCAGTTGTGCATTGGCGTCTTCCAGCACACGGTCTTGCGGACTGCGCGGCACCGGCGCGACCTCGGCTTGCGTTGCAGCCCGACGCAAACAGCACAAGACCAATGTGTCTCCAGCGATTTGAACCACGCTGGCGGTCAGGCACAAGTGGCCTATGCCGCCACCCGGCAAGCGCAATTCCACCGGCACATCCCGCACTGCGGTGTCTGGCGCGAGACCTGCGGCCAGATGGTGAATGCCCGCTGCATGGCCCCAAAACTCCACATCGCACGGGTTGCGCCCCACCACCTCGTCGCGGCCATAACCGGTAAGCAGTTGCCAAGTTGGGTTGACGTCCAGGACCACGCTGTCGTCCCAGCGGACCACCATCAGTGCCTCGGGCATCCAAGCAAACATGGCGCGAAACGCAGCTTCCGGCACGGCTTCGCCGACGGCGGTGTCGCCTGCGGCCAAGGTAAGAAAAGGTGCCTTCATCTGGAACGGGTGCTGATCTAGGTCGAACCCCAACCGGGGGACCGCCCCGCCGGGACGGCGCGCCCATGATAGAGCGGAAACTGGCCACACCAACACCTGCGCGCAGGTGCTGCGGGCGCAGTGTGAATTAGGGCACACGCACCAGCTCAGTGACCACCATTTTTCCGTTGTGTACGACCGCAACAAAGCGCACCTGGTCGCCCACCTGGAGCTGGGCCAAGGTGCTGGGGTCCTGCACCGTAAACACCATGGTCATTGGCGGCATGTCCAGACTCTTGATCTCGCCGTGCTTGAGGGTGATTTTGGAAGCTGCAAGGTCGACCTTGCGGACCGTGCCGGTGGCCGCTTCAGCGGGC
>JBIIZY010000185.1:0-5910 GCA_044346035.1 Rhodoferax sp.
TGCAGGGTGGTGTCCAGGCCGAGCTTCACGCCGGCACGGTAATGCGCAAGCGGCTCACCATCACCGGCTCCACGTTGCGGCCACGTCCGGTCGCATTTAAGCAGGCGATTGCACAAGCCTGTCTACACAAGGTGTGGCCCTTGCTGGCCGATCGGCGCTTCAAGCCGGTGATTCACAGCGTGTTTGAAGCGCGTGATGCGGTACAGGCACACCGCCTGATGGAGTCCAACCAGCACATTGGCAAGATCGTTTTAAGGTGGGAAGGCGCATGAGAGCTAAGCTAATCGCAGCCAACTGGAAAATGAACGGCGATGCCGCCAGCAACGCAGCCTTGTTGCAGGGCTTGCGCCAGGCCCGCTCCGCCAGGCACTGCGAGGTTGTGGTCTGTCCGCCCGCTGTCTACCTGGCGCAGCTGCAAAGTTTGCTACCCGCTACGGGCTTTGTATTGGGCGCACAGGATGTGTCCGCGTTTGAGGTCGGCGCCTACACCGGCGAGGTGTCTGCCGCGATGTTGCGGGAATTCGGCGTTCGCTACGTGGTTGTGGGGCACTCCGAGCGCCGCCAGTACCACGCAGAGACCGATGCGGTGGTGGCGCTCAAGGCCAAATGCGCTTTGGTCGCCGGCATCACGCCCATTGTGTGTGTTGGTGAAACCTGGGCCGCGCGCGCGGCGGGGCTGGCGCAAGACACGGTCAAGCGGCAACTTGCCGCAGTGATTCACGCCAACGGCCACTGCATCAGCGAGATCGTCGTGGCTTACGAGCCGGTGTGGGCTATTGGTACCGGCAAGACCGCCACGCCCGAGATTGCGCAGCAGGTGCACGCGGTGCTGCGCGCGCAACTTCGGGCTGCAACCGAGCGTGCTGATCGCATTCGCATCCTCTACGGCGGCAGCATGAATCCGGGCAACGCAGCCCAGCTGCTGGCGCAAGAGGACATTGACGGTGGGCTGGTCGGCGGTGCGTCGCTGAAGGCGCAGGATTTCTTGTCGGTGGTCTCGGCAGCGGGCTGAGAACAGAGTGGGTTTTTGATTCAGGAGTGAAGTATGAGCAACGTAGCGATCACGATTATTTTGGCGGTCCAGATGCTGTCGGCTGTGGCCATGGTGGTTTTGATTCTGGTGCAGCACGGCAAAGGGGCTGACATGGGCGCAGCCTTTGGTGGAGGCAGCTCGGGTAGCTTGTTCGGTGCCAGTGGCAGCGCCAATTTTTTGTCCCGCACCACAGCCATTCTTGCAACCGTGTTTTTTGTCTGCACCTTGGCCTTGGCTTACATCGGCAACCTGCGCCCTGCGAGCACTGGCAGTGTGCTGCAGGGTACGTCTGAGGTGCCCGCAGGGATCGCGCCGGAGGTGCCAGTTGCGCCCGCGCTGCCGGCCTCTGGAGCGGCGCAAATTCCAGCCAAGTAATTGCCTAGTTGCCCTCATTTTCCGAGGGAATTCAGGGTAAACTCTAGGGCGGTCGAATGAGCAAACAGCGTCAGCTTCCTCACGCAAATTCGACCTCAAAAGCCGCCGTCGTGGTGAAATTGGTAGACACGCTATCTTGAGGGGGTAGTGGCGAAAGCTGTGCGAGTTCGAGTCTCGCCGACGGCACCAAAATTTCTGGCCCCGTTCGTCCTGCCAGGATGGGGCACTTAACGGTGAACAGACTACAAGATGAACCTTCAAGAGTATCTCCCTGTCCTGTTGTTCATCTTGGTGGGCATCGCCGTTGGTGTGGTGCCCCAGGTGCTGGGTTACATCCTTGGTCCCAACCGGCCCGACGCGGCCAAAAACTCCCCGTACGAATGCGGCTTCGAGGCTTTCGAAGACGCCCGCATGAAGTTCGACGTGCGCTACTACCTCGTAGCCATACTTTTCATTTTGTTTGACCTCGAAACAGCGTTCCTGTTCCCGTGGGCCGTGGCCTTGCGCGATATCGGTCTGCTGGGGTTCCTTATCGGAATGGAGTTCGTCATCGTGCTGACGATCGGGTTTGTGTACATGTGGAAGAAGGGCGCCCTCGATTGGGAGTGATGCAATGATTGAAGGTGTACTCAAAGAAGGCTTCGTCACCACCAGCTACGACTCGGTGGTGAATTGGGCCAAGACTGGTTCCATTTGGCCTATGACGTTTGGCTTGGCCTGCTGCGCAGTCGAAATGATGCATGCGGCGGCTGCCCGCTATGACATCAGCCGCTTCGGCTCCGAGGTGTTTCGCGCCAGCCCACGGCAGTCGGATTTGATGATCGTTGCCGGCACGCTGTGCAACAAAATGGCACCGGCCTTGCGCAAGGTGTACGACCAAATGTCCGAGCCACGCTGGGTCATCAGCATGGGCTCCTGTGCCAATGGCGGCGGCTACTACCACTACAGCTACTCGGTGGTTCGCGGCTGCGACCGTATTGTTCCGGTTGACGTGTATGTGCCGGGTTGCCCGCCCACGGCGGAAGCGTTGCTCTACGGCATCTTGCAGTTGCAGCAAAAAATTCGACGCACCGAAACGATTGCACGGGCCTAAAGCATGAGTACCTATTCCGTCCGCCCCGAGGCCACCCGAGATGCGGTGCTTGCTGCTTTGGGTGACAAGGCCAAGCGTATCGACATCGCTCTGGGTGAAGTCACCGTGCTTGTCGATGCTGCCCACTACCACGCGGCGGCGTTGTTGCTGCGGGATGCGCCCGGTTGTGCGTTTGAGCAGCTGGTGGACCTGTGCGGGGTGGACTTCTCCGACTACAAAGAAGGCGGCCACAGCGGCGCGCGCTTCGCCGTGGTGGTGCATTTGTTGTCGGTAAGTCTGAACCAGCGGTTGCGGCTGAAGGTGTTTGCGTCCGATGACGATATGCCCATGGTGGATTCGGTCAACGGCATCTGGAACGCCGCCAACTGGTTCGAGCGCGAGGCCTTTGACCTGTTCGGTATTGTTTTTGACGGGCACGACGACCTGCGCCGCATCTTGACCGACTACGGCTTCATCGGCCATCCATTTCGCAAAGACTTCCCCACCACCGGCCATGTGGAGATGCGTTTTGATGCAGAGCAGGGGCGTGTGGTGTACCAACCCGTGACCATTGAGGCCCGTGAAATCACCCCGCGCATCATCCGCGAAGACAAGTACGGAGGCCTGCACTAGGCAGAACACTGCATGGCTGAGATAAAAAACTACACCCTGAACTTTGGTCCGCAGCACCCGGCAGCGCACGGTGTTTTGCGCTTGGTTTTGGAGCTGGATGGCGAGGTGATCCAACGCGCCGATCCCCACATCGGCTTGCTGCACCGCGCCACCGAAAAGCTTGCCGAGAGCAAGACCTACATCCAGGCGCTGCCCTACATGGACCGTCTGGACTATGTGTCCATGATGTGCAACGAGCACGCGTACTGCCTTGCCATTGAAAAGCTGCTTGGCATTGAGGTTCCGCTGCGCGCGCAGTACATCCGTGTGATGTTTGCCGAGATCACCCGCTTGCTCAACCACCTCATGTGGCTGGGCTCGCACGGCAACGATTGCGGCAGCACCACCATCTTGATTTACACCTTCCGCGAGCGCGAAGATTTGTTTGACATGTACGAGGCGGTCAGCGGTGCGCGCATGCACGCGGCGTACTTTCGTCCGGGCGGGGTGTACCGCGACTTGCCTGACACCATGCCCCAGTTCAAGGCCAGCCGCATTCGCAATGCCAAAGGCGTGGCCGAGCTGAATAAGAACCGCCAAGGTTCCTTGCTCGACTTCATCGACGATTTTTCGGCCCGCTTCTCAGGCTGTCTGGACGACTACCACACCCTGCTCACCGACAACCGCATCTGGAAGCAGCGCACCGTCGACATTGGTATCGTCTCCCCCCAGCGGGCACTGAACATGGGCTTTACTGGTCCCATGTTGCGTGGTTCGGGTGTTGCTTGGGACCTGCGCAAGAAGCAGCCTTACGACGCCTACGCCCAACTGGACTTCGACATTCCGGTTGGCAAGACCGGTGATGTCTACGACCGGTACCTGGTACGCATGGAAGAGATGAAGCAGTCCAACCGCATCATCAAACAGTGCGTAGATTGGTTGCGGGCCAACCCCGGCCCAGTGATTACCGACAACCACAAGGTTGCCGCGCCCTCGCGCGAGTCCATGAAATCGAACATGGAAGAGTTGATCCACCACTTCAAGCTCTTCACCGAAGGTTTCCATGTGCCCGAAGGCCAGGCCTATGCCGCGGTGGAACACCCCAAAGGCGAGTTTGGCATCTACATCATCAGTGACGGTGCCAACAAGCCCTACCGTTTGAAAATCCGTCCGCCGGGCTTCGCGCATTTGGCCGGACTCCACGAAATGGCCAAGGGCCACATGATCGCTGACGCTGTCGCCATCATCGGCACCATGGACATTGTTTTTGGAGAGATTGATCGATGATCTCTGATGCAACCAGACTCCGCTTCGACAAGGAAGTGGCCAAGTACCCAGCGGACCAAAAGCAAAGCGCCGTGATGGCCTGTCTTGCCATCATCCAGCAAGAGCAGGGCCACGTCAGTGCCCAAAGCGAGCAGGACGTTGCCGACTACCTCGGCATGGCGCCGATTGCGGTGCACGAGGTGACGACCTTCTACAACATGTACAACCAGCGCCCGGTGGGCAAGTACAAGCTCAATGTGTGTACCAACCTGCCCTGCCAGCTGCGCGACGGACAAAAGGCGCTGCACCACCTAGAGAAAAAGCTGGGCATTCAAATGGGCCAGACCACGGCCGACGGCGTGTTTACGCTGCAGCAAAGCGAGTGCTTGGGCGCCTGCGCAGACGCGCCGGTGCTCTTGGTCAATGACCGCTCGATGTGCAGCTTCATGACCGACGAAAAGCTCGACCAGTTGGTTGATGGTTTGCGCGGCGCGCAGGAGCAAGCATGAATTCCCACGCGGTACTCTCGCAATTCCAGGCCACCGGGGTGCAAACCTGCTTCCATGGCCGCCACATCAACCCGCAGATCTTTGCCGGCTTGGACGGCACCAACTGGCGCCTGCAGGACTACCTCGCGCGCGGCGGCTACCAAGCGCTGCGCAAGATACTGGGCAAAGACGGTTCAGCCCCGGCAGCCGACACCGGCGCGCTTGGCATGACGCCAGACCAGGTGATTGCCACGGTCAAAGAGTCCGCACTGCGCGGGCGCGGTGGGGCCGGCTTTCCCACGGGCCTCAAGTGGAGCTTCATGCCGCGCCAGTTTCCTGGGCAAAAGTACCTGGTGTGCAACTCCGACGAGGGTGAGCCCGGAACCTGCAAGGACCGCGACATTCTGCAGTTCAACCCGCACATCGTGATCGAAGGCATGGCCATCGCTGCCTATGCCATGGGCATCAGCGTGGGCTACAACTACATTCATGGCGAAATCTTTTCTGCCTACGAACGCTTTGAAGAGGCGCTCGAAGAGGCGCGTGCTGCGGGCTTTTTGGGTGAGCGCATTCTGGGGAGTGCATTCAACTTTCAGTTGCATGCAGCCCACGGTTTTGGTGCGTACATCTGTGGCGAAGAAACCGCGCTCTTGGAATCGCTGGAGGGCAAGAAGGGCCAGCCCCGTTTCAAGCCGCCGTTCCCGGCCAGTTTTGGTTTGTACGGCAAGCCCACCACCATCAACAACACCGAGACGTTCGCTGCCGTGCCCTGGATCATCCGCGAGGGCGGGCAAGCGTATCTGGCTTGCGGCAAGCCCAACAACGGCGGCACCAAAATTTACTCGGTCAGCGGCGATGTAGAGCGCCCCGGCAACTATGAAATTCCCATGGGCACGCCGTTTGCCACCTTGTTGGAGTTGGCCGGTGGCGTGCGCGGTGGACGTGCGTTGAAGGCGGTGATCCCCGGTGGCTCGTCCTCGCCGGTGCTGCCTGCTGCCACCATGATGGAGTGCACCATGGACTACGACTCCATCGCCAAGGCCGGCTCCATGCTCGGCTCGGGC
>JBIIZY010000035.1:0-20034 GCA_044346035.1 Rhodoferax sp.
CATTGGGCAGTACGTGCCTGCGCATGATGCGTGCCGACGACACGCCTGTCACCTGCGCGGCTTGCACATATTCTTTGCGGCGCTCCACCAGCGTAGAGCCGCGTACGGTGCGGGCGTACTGCACCCAGCCGGTCAGGGAAATCGACAGCACCAGCACCCCAAAGGCCAAGGACTCGTGCGCATTGGGAAACAGCGCCCGACCAACGCCTGCAATCAGCAAGGCCACCAAAATGGCGGGGAAGGACAGCATCACATCGCACAGGCGCATCAGCACCGCGTCGAGCCAGCCGCCACGAAAACCGGCGAGCAAGCCCAGCGCGACACCCACCAAGGCCGACAGTGCGACCGAGGCCAAGCCGACGGCCAGCGAGATGCGTGCGCCGTACATCAACGCCGAAAGAATGTCGCGCCCTTGGTCATCCGTGCCGAGAAAAAAGCGCAAGCTGCCGCCTTCGATCCAGGCTGGGGGTAAGCGTGCGTTGCCAAGCTCCAGTGTGGTGAGGTCGAACGGATTGTGCGGCGCCACCCAGGGCGCAAACAGCGCGCAAAACACACACACAAACGCAATCAAAGCCGCCACCACCGCAGTGGGCGAGGTCCGAAAGCTGTAACCAATGTCGCTGTCGAGCCAGCGGTGGAGCATGGTTTGCATGGGTAGAGGTGGCAAGGTAAGAAGAGGGGTGTTGCAGCGCTGATGGGCTCAATGCCCTGCGGCGCCGTCCACCCGCAGACGCGGATCGACCACAAAGTACAGCAGGTCCACGACCAGGTTGATGACCACAAATATCAAAGCAATCAGGCACAGGTACGCGGCCATTACGGGGATGTCGGCGAAGGTCACCGCCTGGATAAACAGCAGCCCCATGCCAGGCCACTGAAACACCGTCTCGGTGATGATGGCGAACGCAATCAGGCCGCCCAACTGCAAGCCGGTGATGGTCATCACCGGCACCAAGGTGTTTTTGACCGCGTGGCCAAAGTGCACGGCACGGTTGGTCAGGCCCCGGGCGCGGGCGAACTTGATGTAGTCGGTGCGCAGCACCTCGAGCATCTCGGCGCGCACCAAGCGCATGATCAAGGTGAGTTGAAACACCGCCAGCGTGACCGCCGGCAACACAATGTGGTGCCAACCCTTGGCGGTCAGCAAGCCGCTGCTCCAGGCACCCAGCTCACGCACCTCGCCACGGCCAAAACTGGGGAACCAACCCAGGTGCACAGCGAACACCAAGATCAACAAAATGCCAATCAGAAAGGTCGGCAAAGACACGCCCAAGAGCGACACCGTCATCAGCAGTTGGCTCACGAACGTGCCGCGACGCAAGGCCGCATACACGCCCATGGGGATACCGATCAGCAGGGCCAGCAACGCCGCAAGCAGCGCCAGCTCCAAGGTGGCAGGGAAGCGCTCGGCAATCAACTGCGACACCTTCACGCCCTGGCGCAAGCTCATACCAAATTCGCCCTGCGCCGCGTTGAGCAGGAAGTGGTAGAACTGCACGAAAAACGGCTGGTCCAGCCCCAGCGCCTCACGCAATTCTTTGACTTGCTCTGCGGTGGCGTCCTGCCCCAGAATGAAGACGACCGGGTCGCCCACGTACTGAAACAGCATGAACGCAATCAAGGCCACGGTGACCATGACCAGTACCGCCTGCGCCAGGCGCCGCACGATGAATGCCAACATAGGTTTAAAAAACAAGGGCCGCTTGCGCTAGGCAGCGACCCTTGGCTCCAGTGAAAAGGCGGTCAGTTGACTTTGACCAAGCGCCAGTCGATCCGGTTGTCGGCCCGGTGCACCACGTCGATGTTTTTCTTCATCACCCATGGAATCACCTGGTTGTGCAGAACGATGTGGCTCACATCGTTCTTGGCCATCTCCAGCGCCTCAGTGAGCAGACGGGGGCGCACGAAGGGGTCGCTTTCGGTCTTGGCGCGGTCAATGATCGCGTCCAGCTTGGGGTTGCTGTACTTGCCTACGTTGTAATTGCCATCGCCGCCCGTTCCCACAGTGCGCACCAAGGACTGCAGGCTGTACACCGCATCAAAGGTGGGCACGCCCCAGCCCAGCATGTAGATGCTGGCTTCGTTGCGCTGAATCATGGGAAAGTAGGTCACCAGTGGCAAGGTGCGCAGCTTGGCCTTGACGCCGATGCGCGACCACATGGCGGTCACTGCCTGGCAAATCTCTTCGTCGTTGATGTAGCGGTTATTGGGGCAGGCGAAGTCGACCTCAAAACCGTCGGGGTAACCAGCCGCTGCCAGCAGCTTCTTGGCACCCTCGACATCGACTGGCTCGCGGCGGTGCAGCGATTCACTCCACCCCGCCACCTGCGGCGCGATCAATGTGGCCGTGGGCTGACCCAGGCCCCGCATGGTGACGCGGGTGATGGCCTCGGCATCAACCGCTTTGTTGAGCGCCTGGCGTACACGCAAGTCTTTGAGCGGGTTCTTGCCTTTGATGTTGCTGCCGACCAGCTCGTTGCGTCCGTGGTCCATGCCGAAGAAGATGGTGCGGTTTTCGACGCCATCCATTACCTTGAGCGCGTTGTTAGAGCGCACCCGGGGCAGATCTTGCGGGCTGGGGTCTAGCACCAGATCTACCTCGCCGGTCAGCAGGGCAGCAATGCGGGTGGCTTCGGCCTTGATGGGGGTGTAGACAATCTCGGTGGCATTGCCCTCCATGCTGCCCCACCAGTCGGTGTTCTTCTCGAGCACCAGGCGTTGGTCTTGTTTCCAGTCCTTCAGCCTAAACGGACCGGTGCCATTGGCGTTGCGGTGGGCAAAGTTTTCTTCTTGCGTTTTGATGTCTTTGGGGTCCACCGACTTGTTCTTCTCGGCCCAGGCCTTGCTCATCATGCGCAGCTCGGTCATCTGGTTGAGCAGCACCGGGTTGGAGCCGTTGGTCATGATGTCAATGGTGTTGTTGTTGACCTTCACCACTTTTTCGATGCCGCTGGTGTAAATCGCGAAATTGGAGGTTTTCGCCATCGCGCGCTGGATGGAGAACACTGCGTCATCGGCGGTGAATGTGCTGCCGTCATGGAACTTCACGCCGTTGCGCAAGGTGACGCGCAACTGGGTTGGGCTGACCTGGTTCCAGGAGGTGGCAAGCACCGGCTCGATCTTGAAATTGCGGCTGTTGTAGTACACCAAACTTTCGTACACCGCCGCGTGGATGCCATTTTGCAGGGCGTTGTTCTGGGAATGGATGTCCCAGGTGGCGATGTCGCTGGCGCTGGCCCATTTGAAGGTTTTGGCCTGTCCAAACGTGGGCAGGCACAGCGCGGCGCACAGTGCGATGAGTTTGAGCTTCATAGGGTTTTCCAAGGGTGGTAAAGACGTGGTGAAGTATGCCTTGGCCGATTTTGGGTGGTCATAAGGGCTTTCCCGGTCAGGGTGCGGGGAACCGCGCCCTGCGCTCCAAGTCGTCGAGGTCAATGTGGTTGCGCATGTACTGCTGGCTGGCGTCCACGCAGGGCTGGTGGTCCCACGAAATGAGGCGACCTTTGGTGAGCGCGCTGTAGACCAAACGGCGGCGGCGTTGGCTGGCCAGCACCTGCTGGTGCAATGCACCGAGGTCCCAGCGGGTGTTGGTTTCGGCCAGAAAGGACTGCAGCGTCGCTTGGTGGGCAGGGTCCGCTGCCAGGTTGCGCAGCTCGTCAGGGTCTGACGCCAGGTGAAACAGCATGCACATGTCATCTTGCCCGTAAATGAACTTCCAAGGCCCGCGCCGGATCATGATGAGCGGGGTCCTGCTGCCCTCGGCCATGTACTCGCCCAGCGCCTCGTCGTGGCCACCATTGCCTTGCAGGTGGGGCAGGAGCGAGCGGCCACTGAGCGGCAGTTGGGCCTCCAGCGCGCCACCCGCCAGCGCCACGAAGGTTGGCAACAAGTCCATGGTGGACACGCTGTGGGCCACCCGCCGGGGCGCAAATTGCTGGGGCGCGTGTACCACCAGGGGCACGCGGGCGGACATCTCGAACCAGTGCATCTTGTACCAAAGGCCGCGCTCGCCCAGCATGTCACCGTGGTCGCCCGAGAAGACGACGATGGTGTTGTCGGCCAGGCCGCAGTCCGCCAGCGTCTTGCGCAACTCACCAATCTTGGCGTCCACATAACTGCAAGAACCAAAATAGGCGCGGCGGGCGCGGCGGATGGCGTGGTCTGTCAGTGGCTTGTCCCACAAATCAATCACCTTGAGCAGCCGTTGCGCGTGCGCGTCTTGTGCGGATTGCGCGAAATGGTGGCGCGGCAAGGGGATGTCCTCGTCGCGGTACAGGTCGAAGAACTCGGCCGGTATGGTGTAGGGGTCGTGCGGGTGCGTCATCGACACCGTAAGGCAAAACGGTTGCTGCGGGTGGTTGCGCACGTGGTCGTACAGGTACTGGCGCGCCTTGAACACGGTTTCTTCATCGAAGTCGAGCTGGTTGGTGCGCACGCTGGGGCCAGCTTGCAGCACCGAGGACATGTTGTGGTACCAGCTCGGGCGCACATCGGGTGCGTCCCAATTGACGGCCCAGCCGTAATCGGCGGGGTAGATGTCGGATGTGAGGCGGTCCTCGTAGCCGTGCAGCTGGTCGGGACCGCAAAAGTGCATCTTGCCCGACAGCGCAGTGCGGTAACCCAGGTTGCGCAGGTAATGCGCGTAGGTGGGAATGTCGGCAGCGAAGTCGGCGGCATTGTCAAAGCCACCAATCTGCGACGGCAACTGCCCACTCACCAGGCTGTAGCGCGACGGGGCGCACAAAGGGCTGGGGCAGTAGGCCGACTCAAAAACCACGCCCTGTTCGGCCAAACGGACAAGGTGCGGCATCCGCACCACCGATTGGGTGTCGTAGACCGGCAGCAGCGGCGCGGCCATCTGGTCGGCCATGATGAAGAGGATGTTGGGGCGGGTTGCGCTGTGGGTCATGCCGGATTCTTTGGTGGGGTTGGCCAAGCCCGCAGCATAGCGGCGTCGCTGGCGCTATCGCTAACCCTGCACCAGCACCTACACCAGCACCAGCACCAGCACCAGCGCCAGCGCCAGCGCCCATGCCCATGCCCATGCCCATGCCGCGGCAACCACCGCTGCTGCTGCTACTGCGTCCTCAGCCGGCAAGCAGTGCCGCGTTGCCGCCAGCCGCTGTGGTGTTGGTGGTCACGGTCTTCTCCGCGCAGAAGCGGTACAGGTAGTGCGGTCCCCCGGCTTTGGGGCCGGTGCCGCTGAGCCCTTCGCCGCCAAATGGCTGCACACCGACCACAGCCCCGATCATGTTGCGGTTGATGTAGATGTTGCCCACATGGGCTGCGTCGGCCAAGGCCTGGGCGCGCGAGTCAATGCGGGTTTGGATGCCCAAGGTCAGGCCGTAGCCCAGTGCGTTGATTTGCGCGACCACGGCCGCCGGGTCGCCGTCCCAGCGCACGATCTGCAGCACGGGCCCGAAGATCTCGGCGTTGACATCCGCTATGGAGGCCACTTCAAATGCCTGGGGCGCCACCAAGTAGGCGGTGCGTGGGGTGCTGCGCTCTAGCACCGGCTCGGGCAGCAGCGGTGTGGCGCTGGCGCGCAAGCGGGCGAGGTGGCGTCCAATGGTCTCAAACGCTTCGCCGTCAATCACTGGCCCCACGTCGGTGGCCAAGTCGGCGGAGTCGCCCACTTGCAGCTCGCAGGCCGCGCCGCGCAACATCGCGATGACGTGGTCGGCAATCGCTGCATGCACGCACAGCAGGCGCAGCGCGGAACAGCGCTGTCCGGCCGAACGGAAGGCGCTCGCCACCACCGCGTCAACCACCTGCTCGGGCAGCGCGCTCGAATCGACCACCATGGCGTTGATGCCACCGGTCTCTGCGATCAACGGGACGATGGGGCCGTCTTTGGCGGCCAATGCGCGCTGTATGGTTTTGGCCACCTGGGTAGAGCCAGTAAACACCACGCCGGCCACCCCCGGGTGCGCCACCAAGGCTGCGCCCACGGTCTCCCCGGGGCCGTGCAAAAGCTGCAGCGCCTGTGCCGGGACGCCAGCGGCATGCAACAGATCAACCGCCGCTTGGGCCACACCCGGCGTTTGCTCTGCCGGTTTGGCCAGCACGGTGTTGCCCGTGGCCAGGGCGGCAGTCACCTGGCCCACAAAAATGGCCAGCGGAAAGTTCCAGGGACTGATGCATACCCACACACCGCGGGCAGTGAGGGTCAGTGTGTTGCGCTCGCCTGTCACACCGTACGGGGCGCTGTACGCACCGGGTACGTTGCCACGTGCCTGCGCCTGAGCTTGGTTGCGATCCTGCACCGCTGGCAGGTCCACCGGCTGTTGAATGCGCTGTGCCTCGTCAGCGTAGTAGCGCAGGAAGTCGATGGCCTCGCGCACTTCTGCTACGGCATCGCCCCAGGTTTTGAACGCCTCGTGTACCAGCATGGCGCACCAGCGCGGGGCTTGCGCTTGCAGGGTATCGGCGGCGTGGCGCAGCACGGCCGCGCGCTGTGCCACGGGCGTGTTGCTCCAGGCAGGCAAGCTGGCGTTTGCCAGCGCAAATGCTGTGGGAATTTGTTCGTGGATTCGCTCGGGTGAGCACACGGGCACCCGCGGAACACGTTCGCTGTGCAGGGCCGCCAGCAGCGGTTCGCGCTGGGCGGGCACCGTCAGATCCAGTCCAGCGCTGTTTTTGCGCGCGCCGACTTGGGCACCTAGCAGGTCTGCCGGGAGCGGCAAGGCTGACTGGGGCTCCAGGCGCAGCGGCGACATAAGCAGCGCTTGCAGGTCTACCGAGGGATCGGCCAACTGGTGCACAAACGAGGAGTTGGCACCGTTTTCCAGCAGGCGGCGCACCAGGTACGCCAACAGGTCGCGGTGCGCGCCCACTGGCGCATACACGCGGCAGCGCAGCAGCGGGTTTTTGAGCACCTCGCGGTACACGCCCTCACCCATGCCGTGCAGGCGCTGCAGTTCAAACGCAGCGCCGCTGCGTGCGGCCATCTGCACGATGGCGGCAACCGTGGCGGCGTTGTGTGTGGCGAACTGTGGGTAGATGGCGTCGGGTGCAGCCAGCAGCGCGTGGGCACAGGCCAAGTAGGACACATCGGTGTGGTGCTTGTGGGTGAACACCGGGTAGGCGGGCAGGCCCAGCTCTTGCGCGCGCTTGATCTCGGCATCCCAGTACGCGCCTTTGACCAGGCGGCACATCAGCCGCACGCGGTGCTTGCGCGCCAACGTGGTAACAACGCCGACCAATTCCAGCGCCCGGGTCTGGTAGGCCTGCAGCGCCAGGCCCAAGCCCGTCCATTGCGGATAGTGCTGTGCCACTTTGCCTACCAAGGCCTCTAGCACTTCCAAGGACAGCTCCAGGCGGTCGACCTCCTCGGCGTCAATGGTCAAGTTGATGCCGGCGTTTGCAGCCAGTTCGCACAGGGTCCACACACGCGGCACCAATTCGGCGAGTACGCGCTGGCTTTGCGCATCTTCGTAGCGTGGGTGCAGGGCGCTGAGCTTGATGGAGATGCCGTCGTTGTCCTCCAAAGGACCACCGCGGCGGGCGCGCTCGGCGACACAGCGGATGGCGTGGGCGTAGCTTGCCAGGTAGCGCAAGGCATCAAGGTCTGTGCGTGCGCCTTCGCCCAGCATGTCGTACGAAAAAGTGAGGCCTGCTGTGGCTTGGTCTCCTGCGCGCGGTGCTGCTTGCTGCGGTATCGGTGCCCCGCTGCGGACGCTCGGCGCGAGCCGCGCGGCATGTGTGCTGCGTGCTGTTTGTGCCTCGTTCAGGGCCTCGGAGATGGTTTGGCCCAGCACGAACTGGCGGCCCAGCAATTGCACCGCACGCAAGGTGGCGGCCACCACGGTTTTGGCGCCGAGTTTGGCCATCAGGCCTGTAGTGGGTTGCCCGTTTGTGCCAGCTTGTGTGCCAGGCAAGAAGTGCTTGGACAAGGCGATTGCGGCGCTGGCGAGGCGGGCCAACACCTGGTCGCCGCCCTGTTCGAAGTCGGCCCGGCCCAGTTGGTCGGCCGTCAAAGCCACGGCGGTTTCGGCGTCGGGGATCCGCAACAGTGCCTCGGCCAGGCGCATCAGCGCCAGCCCCTCGGCGCTGGAGATGGGGTACTCCTTGAGCAGACTCTCCATGGCCCAAAACGGCGGCGGCTGGTCGCGTACGGCTCGTACCCAGGGTGCAGCCATCTGGGCGGCGCCAGCCCAATCCAGGGCCGCGTGCAGCCCAGCCAAGCGCTGGGCGACCACCGCCGATTCGGCGCGGTACGGATCGGGTAGTCTTTGGTTGGTAAGCATAAATGGACAGTAGTTTGGTGTTTGCTTTATTCTTATCAGCATTTAGTTAAACAAATAACCAATTTTTAGTGTTACTAAAGTGATTTATTCGGTTGTGCGAAGTGTTTGCGCTGGCGCTACCTGCCTGCACGGTCTTCTATTGATCTGCCCTGCTGCCCTCGCTTAGGATGCACCATGCTTAGCCAGTCCCTGCAACGCGCTGCTGCCGCGACCTCTTCCAATTTCTTCTTTTCTCCACTTCGGCTGTTCCTGCTGTTGGCCGCGTGCTGGGGTGGTGGCGTGCTGTGCATGGCCTTGCTGATCGCCGACGCGGGCCCCGACGCACCCCAGTCCACTTGGTTGTGGGTGGGCTTGTGTACCGGTGGCTTGGCCCTGGCGGCGACGCTGGTCTGTGTGGTCGATGCGCGGCGCGGCGCGCGCCAGCAGGCGCTGCAAGAGCCCGAGCAGCGCTTTCGTGCGCTCACCGAGTTGGCCTGCGACTGGTGGTGGGAGCAAGACAGCGCGTACCGGTTCACTTTCATTGGGGGCAACTTCGAAGCCATTTCAGGCCAAAGCGCCGCCTCGCTGCTGGGCAAGACCCGCTGGGAGCTGCCGTGCGCCAACCTGGGTGAGGCCGACTGGGCGGCGCACCGTGCCCTGTTGGACCGGCGCGAAACCTTCCGGGATTTCGAAGTTTCCCGGCCTGATGCGCAGGGCCGCCTCATGCACTACGCGCTTTCGGGCCAGCCGGTGTTTGATGCCCGCCAGCAGTTCGTGGGTTACCGGGGCGTGGGCAACAACATCACCAGCCGGCGCGAGGCCGAGGAGGCGACCCGCCACCTGGCGCATTTTGATCCGCTGACCGACCTGCCCAATCGCTCCTTGTTTCCGGACCGGGTGCAAACCGAGATCCTGCGGGCCCAACGCAACAACCGCAAAGTGGCCTTGCTCATGCTGGATTTGGACCACTTCAAGCAGATCAACGACACCCTGGGCCACGACCAGGGGGACGGCCTGTTGGTGATGGCGGCCCAGCGATTGCGCGACTGTGTGCGTGGCGCCGACACGGTGGCCCGCGTCGGTGGCGATGAGTTCATGGTGATCCTGGGTGACTTGGAAGACCTGCGGCCCGTCGAGACGATTGCCGGCAATGTCTTGCAGTCGCTGAGCCAGCCCTACCCATTGACCGGCGGCAGCGGCATCGTGAGTGCCAGCATCGGCATTGCTGTGTACCCGGACGACGCCACCGACGTTGCGGGCCTGGTCAAGCGGGCCGACCAGTCAATGTATGCAGCGAAAACCGCTGGCCGCAACCGGTTTAGCTTTTTCACCAAGGAGCTGCAGGACCAGGCGGAGAGCCGCATATGGTTGACGCAAGACATCCGCTCGGCGCTGCGCGAAAACCAGTTTTGGGTGGCCTACCAACCAATCCACAGCTTTAGCGACGGCTCGGTGCACAAAGCCGAGGCGCTGATCCGCTGGCAGCACCCCGAGCGCGGGCTCGTGGAGCCCTCGGTTTTTGTTCCGGTGGCAGAGTCCACCGGCTTGATTTCCGAGATCAGCCAGTGGGTGTTTTCTACGGTGGCCGCGCAGGCCCAAGCCTGGCGGGCGTCGTACCACCGTGACTTCCAGGTGAGCATCAACAAATCTCCGGTGCAGTTTTACCGGCCCGGCGGTGACGAAGTGACTTGGCACCAACAGTTGCGCGAACTCGGCCTGGGTGAGCGCAGCATCGTTGTAGAGATTGCCGAAAGCCTGCTGCTCAATTCCAACCAAAGCATCGCGGAGCAAATCCGGGCCATCCGCAGCGATGGCATCCAGGTGTCCATCGACGACTTTGGCAGCGGTGCGTCGTCCTTGGCCAACTTGCAGGCACACCACATTGACTACCTCAAGATCGACCAAGGGTTTGTGCGCAAGCTGGCTGCAGGCTCGGACGCGTTGGCGCTGTCTCAGGCCATCATTGCGATGGCCCACAAGCTCGGAATTCAAGTCATCGCCCAAGGCGTTGAAACCCAGGAGCAAGCCGATTTGCTTCGCTTGGCAGGTTGCGACTACGCCCAAGGCTATTGGTTTGCGCGGCCCATGGATGCCACGAGTTTTGATGCCTATTTGCGCTCGAACCCGCGCGCTGCATGACCATGGCGACTACGGCACCCCAGCGCACGGGCCTGGACCGCATCGACTTGAAGATCCTGGCCACCTTGCAAGAGGACGGACGGATCTCGAACCTCAAGCTGGCCGAGTCGGTGGCGCTGTCGCCCACTGCCGTGCTGGCGCGGGTGCAGCGCTTGACCAAGGACGGATTCATCTTGGGTTTTGAAGCGCGGCTTAACCCACGCAAGCTGTCCGCCTCCATGCTGGTGTTTGTAGAGGTGCTGCTGGACCGCACCACGCCCAATGTGTTTGACGAATTCAAGGCCGCCGTGCAGGTCCACCAAGAAATTTTGGAGTGCCACATGGTGGCCGGTGGTTTCGACTACCTGCTTAAAACCCGGATGGCTGACATGGACGCCTACCGTGCCTTTGCCGGCGCGGTGCTGTGGAACTTGCCCGGCGTGCGCGAAACCCGTACCTATGCGGTGATGGAAGAGGTCAAAGACACCACCCGCCTAAAGCTGTTCTGAAGCGGGGTGCACTGGCGTGCGGCGCGCGCCAAACACCGCCGAGCCCACGCGCACCAGCGTGCTGCCACTGCAGATGGCGGCTTCCAAATCCGCCGACATGCCCAAGGAAAGCGTGTCCAGGCCAAACCCCCGCGCATTGAGGTCGTCCCACAGCGACTTGGTTTGCCGGTGTACCGCGCAGGCGGCCTCAAAGGAGGCGGCCGGCTCGGGAATGCTCATCAAACCACGCAGCCGCAATCCCGGGAGCGCGCGCACCTGTTCTGCCAGAGCGACCAGCTCCGCCGCGGTGACGCCCGCTTTGTTGGCGCCACCGTCGGTGTTCACTTGGATGCACACCTGCAGTGGCGCCATGCCGGGCGGACGTTGTTCGCTCAGGCGTTGCGCAACCTTGAGCCGGTCGATCGAATGCACCCAATCAAAATGCGCTGCGACCAAGCGGGTTTTGTTGCTTTGTACTGGGCCGATGCAATGCCACTCCAGCGCCAAGTCGGCCAGCGCCGCCATTTTGTCGAGCGCTTCTTGGATGTAGTTTTCTCCAAATGCGGTTTGCCCCGCGTGGTAGGCCTCGCGCACTGCGTCGGCACCGAAAGTTTTGGAGACGGCCAACACCGCGACGCTGTGCGGCGGTCGCCCGTACTGGGCGCAGGCCCGTTGGACGCGCTCGCGCAGTTGCGCAAGGCCTAGTGCAATCGTGGTCATAATCCCCCAAGAGTAGCAAACAACATGCTTTGAAAGAGGTTCGCGTGGACATCACCCAGCTGCTTGCCTTCAGTGTGAAGAACAAGGCATCCGACCTGCACCTCTCGTCGGGCCTGCCGCCCATGATCCGGGTGCATGGCGATGTGCGGCGCATCAACGTCGATCCGCTGGACCACAAACAGGTCCACAGCATGGTGTACGACATCATGAACGACAGCCAGCGTAAGCAGTACGAGGAGTTTCTCGAGGTGGATTACTCCTTCGAGATCGACGGCCTGGCGCGGTTTCGGGTCAACGCGTTCAACCACCAGCGCGGTGCCGGCGCGGTGTTTCGCACCATTCCCAGCAAAATTTTGTCGCTAGAACAGCTCAACGCCCCCAAGATTTTTGGAGAGCTTGCGCTCAGACCCCGCGGGCTGGTGCTGGTGACCGGACCCACCGGTTCGGGCAAGTCGACCACCTTGGCGGCCATGGTGAACTACCTCAACGAAACCGAGTTTGGCCACATCCTGACGGTGGAAGATCCCATCGAGTTCGTGCATGAGTCCAAAAAGTGCCTGATCAACCAGCGTGAAGTAGGCCCGCACACCCTCTCATTTGCGGCTGCACTGAAGTCGGCCTTGCGCGAGGACCCCGACGCCATTTTGGTGGGCGAAATGCGCGACCTAGAAACCATCCGGCTGGCGATGACGGCTGCCGAAACAGGCCACCTGGTGTTTGGCACACTGCACACCTCCAGCGCTGCCAAGACCATCGACCGGATCATCGATGTGTTTCCTGCCGACGAAAAAGAAATGGTGCGCGCCATGCTCTCCGAGTCCTTGCAGGCAGTGATTTCGCAGACGCTGTGCAAAACCAAAGATGGCCAGGGCCGGGTGGCGGCGCACGAAATCATGCTGGGCACCAGCGCCATTCGCAACCTCATCCGCGAATCCAAAATCGCACAGATGTACTCAACTATCCAGACCGGCAACAGCTTAGGGATGCAAACGTTGGACCAAAACCTGGCCGACTTGGTCAAGCGCAACGTAATCAGCGTGGCCGAGGCGCGTGGCAAGGCAAAAATGCCGGAAAACTTCCCCGGCTAGCAAGGACGACGCGATGGAACGCGACCAGGCGAGCACTTTCATCAATGAGCTGTTGCGGCTGATGGTCAGCCGCGAGGGCAGCGACCTGTTTATCACCGCCGACTTTCCTCCGGCCATCAAGGTGGACGGAAAGCTCACCAAGGTATCGCCACAGCCACTCACTGCAGCCCACACCATGGCACTGGCGCGCTCCATCATGAGCGACAAACAACTGGCCGAGTTTGAGCGCACCAAGGAGGGCAACTTTGCCATTTCACCGCCAGGCATCGGACGCTTTCGGGTCAACGTGTTTATCCAGCAAGGCAAGGTTGGTATGGTGGTGCGGGTGATACCCGCTGCGCTGCCCACGATCGACGGTTTGGGCTTGCCGCAGGTCCTCAAACCCGTGGTGATGGCGCAGCGGGGCCTTTGCATCTTGGTCGGTTCTACCGGCTCGGGCAAATCGACCACACTGGCTGCGATGGTGGATTGGCGCAATGAAAACTCCTGGGGCCACATCGTCACCATCGAAGACCCGGTGGAGTTCATCCATCCGCACAAGAACTGCGTGGTCACGCAGCGCGAGGTGGGGCTAGACACCGAGAGCTGGGAGGCCGCCTTGAAGAACAGCTTGCGCCAAGCGCCCGATGTCATTTTGATGGGCGAATTGCGCGACCGCCAATCCATGGAAAACGCCGTGTCTTTTTCTGAGACGGGGCACCTGTGCTTGGCCACATTGCATGCCAACAACGCCAACCAGGCCTTGGACCGCATCCTGCATTTTTTCCCCGATGACCGGCACGACCAACTGCTGGCCGATTTGTCCTTCAACCTCACCGCGGTGGTATCTCAGCGGCTCGTCCCGCGCCAAGACGGCAAGGGCCGCGTGGCGGCGATTGAGGTGCTGGTGAACACCCCGTTGGTGGCAGACCTGATCCTCAAAGGCGATGTCGCCGAGCTCAAGGAGGCCATGAAGAAAGGCAGCAGCGTCGGCATGCAAACCTTCGACCAGTCGCTGTTTGATCTTTATGAAAAAAACCTGGTTACGTACCAGGACGCTTTGCGCTACGCAGATTCGGTCAACGATTTGCGGCTGCAAATTAAACTCAACAGCCGACGCAGCAGGTCAACTGATCTGAGCGCCGGTACCGAAAACCTCGCCATCCTTTAAGCCATGCCCCCACTTCCACACAAAGCCTACGACGCCTGCCCCCCCACCTCGGTCGCCTTTTTGGGCTTGGGCGTGATGGGTTACCCCATGGCCGGCCACCTGGCCGCTGCCGGGCACCGGGTTACGGTGTACAACCGCACCGCATCCAAGTCCCAAGCTTGGTGCGCAGAGTTTTCCAGCGATAGCGCACTGGGTCCACACCGCCATGCACCGACGCCGCGTGAGGCGGCAGAGGGAGCCGATATAGTTTTTTGTTGTGTGGGTAACGACGACGATCTGCGCAGCGTCACGCTCGGAGCCGATGGCGCCTTCGCCGGCATGAAGCCTGGTGCCGTCTTTGTCGACCACACCACCGCCTCGGCTGCGCTCGCGCGTGAGCTGTTCGCGCTGGCCCAGCAGGCCGGGCTGCACTTCGTGGATGCGCCTGTGTCTGGCGGCCAGGTGGGAGCCCAAAACGGGATGCTGACGGTGATGTGCGGCGGCCAAGCCGCTGCGTTTGATGCGGTGCGGCCGGTGGGCATGGCGTTTTCCAAGGCCTTTACTTTGCTGGGTGACAGCGGTTCGGGGCAGCTTACCAAGATGGTGAACCAGATCTGTATTGCGGGCCTGGTGCAGGGCCTTGCCGAAGCCATCGCCTTTGGTCAACGCGCTGGTTTGGACATGCCACTGGTTTTGGAGGTCATCGGCAAGGGAGCGGCACAAAGCTGGCAACTCGACAACCGTGGCAAAACCATGGTGGCCGACCGCTTCGATTTTGGTTTTGCGGT
Source organism: Rhodoferax sp. (assembly GCA_044346035.1). GTDB lineage: Bacteria > Pseudomonadota > Gammaproteobacteria > Burkholderiales > Burkholderiaceae_C > Allorhodoferax. The sequence continues at coordinate 14,560 of JBIIZY010000035.1, forward strand.
GGACTGGATGCGCAAGGACCTGGGGCTGGTGCTCGATGAGGCCAAGCGCAACGGCGCGCGGCTGCCGGTGACGGCCTTGGTGGACCAGTTCTATGCAGACCTGCAGCAGCAGGGCGGCAACCGCTGGGATACGTCGAGCCTGATCAAGCGGCTCAAGTGAAGCGCACCGGCCGCGCTGGGCGGCCCCTGCAGCCCCAGCGCCGTTTACTTCTTGGCCGGTGCCGGAGCCGGTGCGGGCGTGGGCAGCATGCGGGCGAGTTCGTCTTCGCTGATGATTTCAAAGACGCGCACCAAGCGCTGCACGCCTGAAGTGCGGGTAATGACTTCGGTGGCACGGTTGGCCTCGCGCTGGGTGACTCGCCCCATCACATAGACCGTCCCACGCTCGGTATTGACTTTGAAGGCGCTGGCGATCAAGTCCCTTGCATCAACCAAATTCGCCTTCACGCGGCTGGTCACCAAGGTGTCGGAGGCACGTTGGGCCAGCGTGGAGTTGCCCATCACCGTGAGTTCGTTGACGATATTGCGAACGTTCTCCACCTCGGACACAATTTTTTCGACCAGCTGCTTGTCTTGCTGGTTGGGCACTTCGCCGGTGAGCAGCACCTGGCGGTTGTAGCTGGTGACGTTGACATGCACCCGATCGCCTACGTTTACCGAGATGCGCCGGTTGGCTTTGATTTCAATGGAGTTGTCTTCGACCACGGTGCCTGACGTCCGGCGGTCGGTTGCCACCATGGCGCCCGACACCACCGCGCCACCCATGACCAAGGGAAAGCAGGCCGTCAGGCTGGCGGCGCTTGCGCCAATTAGAAGCAGGTAGGCCAGGGGCCGTGCGAGGGTTTTGGTTTTCATTTTTGGGTTTCCTGGTCGCCCAATAGCTGGGCATCAACCGCATCGCAAATGCAGTGCAGGCTAAGGATGTGAACTTCTTGAACCCGTGCGGTGCGATCGTGCGGCACACAGATGTGCACGTCGGTGTCCTTGAGTGCGTGGTTCATCTTGCCGCCGCCACGGCCGCTGAGGCCGACAACCACCATATCGCGCTCGTGTGCCGCTTCGATGGCAGCCAGCACGTTGCCCGAATTGCCACTGGTGGATATGGCGACCAGCACGTCGCCGGGCTGGCCGAGTGCGCGCACCTGGCGCGAAAAAATAACGTTGAAATCGTAGTCGTTGGCTATCGCCGTGATGGCCGAGGTGTCAGTGGTCAGCGCGATGGCTGCGAGTTCGGGCCGATCGCGCTCGAAGCGGCCCACGAATTCGGCGGAGAAATGCTGCGCGTCGGCTGCAGAACCTCCGTTGCCACAAACCAGCACCTTTCCCCCGCCGGTCAGGCAGGCCAGCACCGCTTGCACCGCTGCTGCGATGGGTTTGCTCAAGACTTCTGCGGCCTGGTATTTCAGGTCCGCGCTGTCGATAAAGTGTTGGTGAATTCGTTGTTCGAGCATAGGGCGGGATGATAACCGGCTGGCTTTAGCCCACAGTCGATGGGGCATCGAAGGCGGCTTGTAGCCAGGTGATGCCTTCGGGCTCAACCACGACCACATCGAAGCGGCACGGCGGCGTGCGGTCTTGGCGCAGCAGGTAGTGGCGCGCGGCAAACACGATGCGGCGTTGTTTGGCAAAGCCGACACTGGCAGCTGCGCCGCCGTGGCGGGCATCGGCGCGGCTGCGCACCTCTACAAACACGGTGGTGCCGTCGGGGGTTTGCACGATGAGGTCCACCTCACCGCCGCCGCGCCCCGGCGTTCGATAATTGCGCGCAACCAGCCGCAAACCGTGGCCTTGCAAGTGTGCCAAGGCCGCGTCCTCCGCCGCGTCTCCGATTTGTTTGGTGGTGCGTGTACGCTGCGGTGTTGATGGAAGGAAACCCATAGTGAGTGCGTCCTTATCTTCTGCCCTGGCGGCTGCCACGCAGGCGGCCGCGGGGCAAAACCACCCGCAAGGCGCGCTGTATATGGTAGCCACGCCGATTGGCAACTTGGCTGACATCACGCTGCGGGCTTTGCATGTGCTCCAGTTAGCCGATACCGTCGCTTGCGAGGACACGCGCCATACCCAACACCTGCTGCGCGCTTATGGTATTCAAAAAGCCGGTGGGCAACTGCTGGCATTGCACCAGCACAACGAAGAGCAGGTGGCGCAGCTGGTGGTCGAGCGCCTGCGTCACGGCCAGCGCGTGGCCTATGTGAGCGACGCCGGTACCCCGGGTGTAAGCGACCCCGGTGCGAGGCTGGCGGCCAGCGTGCGCGGGCAGGGCCTGCGGGCGATTCCACTGCCTGGTGCCAGCAGCGTGACGGCCTTGCTCTCGGTCAGCGGTGTGGTGGGCGATTTCGGATCTGTTGCGGGATTTGTGTTTTGGGGCTTTTTGCCAACCAAAGCGAGCGAGCGAACCCAGGCAATCGAGGCGCTGGCGCAAGAGCCGCGCGCGGTGGTGGTGTTGGAGGCGCCCCACCGCATCGAGGCCTTGGCCGGTGCGCTGACAACTTTGGGTGACCGCACCGTGACACTGGGTAGGGAACTCACCAAGCAGTTTGAGGAGATTGCCACCGTGCCAGCAGCTGGGTTGTCTGCTTGGCTGCGGGAAGATGGGCAGCGCGTGCGCGGAGAGTTCACGCTGGTGGTGCACCCGGCGCCCGTACAAAAAGATACGCACACCGAAGTGCGCGTGCTGGGTTTGCTGCTAGAGGAACTTCCGTTGAAAACTGCGGTTCGTCTTGCAGCTGCGATTACCGGCGCGCCACGCAATGCCGTGTACGCGCAGGCACTTGAACTGAGCCGCAGTGCAGCCCGAGAAGCACCAGAAGCCTGATGCGTTGCGCCCGCTGGGGACGCAACACAGGGGCGGGCTTTAGGCCTTCTTGGCGTAGGCGCTGCACCAGCCGGGGCCTGCAACCTGCTTGCCAGCAAACAGCGGGCAGCCAGCCGCCTTGTCAGTGGCTTTGCCTTGGTACAAAGCACAGTTGTTGCACTTTTGCGCGGCGGTATGTTTGGGGAACTTGGTTTTGTCGACTTTGGTGGTGTCGGCCTTGTAACCCAAGGCGACGGCCTGGGGATCCGTCTCCGACAGCATGGCGCCCTGTGCGAAGGCAGAGCCTGCAAGCAGCGCACTGCTGCCCAAGCTGACTTGAACAATGAATTCACGACGATTTGACATAACAGTAAGTCCTGTGGGTTGAAGAAAGAGCGGCCCGTCGACTACCACCAACACGACGACGCTAGCTGCCGCACCTGCGCATTGTTGGCGATTCGTGGCCCGTGGTTTTTCGGTACGGAAATTGCCCCAGCGCGGCCCGCATTATGAACCCAGGCTGCGCCACCTTGGGTGCCGCTACTCCGCTACCACCACGCGGTTGCGTCCGGTGGCTTTGGCCAGGTACAAGGCTTTGTCGGCACGCTGGTACAGGCTGGTGGCGGTGTCGCCGGCGCGCATTTCTGCCACGGCGCAGCTGATGGTCATGCATTCGAGTGCCAGGCCGTTGCGGTGTTCCAGCTCCATGGCCAACACCGCGGTGCGCAGTTTTTCGGCGGTGGCAAAGGCTTGGCTGGCGTCGGTCTGCTCGAGCAGCGCACCAAACTCCTCGCCGCCAAGGCGCGCGGGCATGTCGAGTTCGCGCCGCAGTGTGGACCGAAAGCACTCGGCCAAACGTTGCAGGGCCACATCACCCGCAGGGTGGCCGTAGGTGTCGTTGTAGCGCTTGAAGTAGTCGATGTCGACCAACAGCAAAGACGTTAATGCGCCCTTGCGGCCGCGCTGCGCCAAGAGGTGTGCAAGCCGGTGGTTAAACGCCCGCCGGTTGGGCAGGCCCGTCAGCGTGTCGGTGTTCGAGAGGTTTTTGAGCTCTGCCACCTGGTTGCGCACAATGCCAATGACGGCATCAATATTGCGCGCCAAGGCCGTGATTTCGTCGCGGCCGTGCACGGTCAGTGTGCCGCTCCAGTCTTTGGATTGCACGATATGCCCCAGCTCCTGGCGCAGGCGGTTGAGCCTGCGTACCACGAGGGAGTCCAACAGCACCACGATCAGGAGACCGCATACACCGATCAGCGCCACCACCACCCATTGGGTTGTGGCCAGACCTTTTTCAAGCGCGGCCGTGTCCCGCCTGGGCCATTGCATGCGCAGTTCGCCAATCGGATTGGCAAAGATGCTCCACACTGGGTAACGCAGTTCAAGCCGGTCGCCAAACACCTCCATCACCACCGATTCAGGCCGAAAGCTGCCCGCTGGTACCGGCATGACCGGTATCACCGGCGCAGTGTTCCCGTTGGTATCCATGGGCTGTGGCAGCAACTCGAACTCCAGGCCGGTCTGGTCGGAGACCAGTTGCACTGTGTTGGCGTTGATCCAACTGCCCAGCACCGCAGTGCCGGCGGGCGCCCCGCGGCCATCGCTTTTGAGCACCGGGCTGAAGCAGGCGAATGCCAGGCGCTCGCGTGCCTGCACGGCGCCACAGCCGTGGGTTCGTGGATGGGCCTTGAAGTAGGCGGCGTAGGCCACCGCTTGGCGCTGGGTGTCCGAGGTCGCAGGCCGGGAGCCGTCCGCTTGGGGGACTTCGACCACGTCCACCAGCTTACCTTGCTCGTCAAACAAGGCCAGCCAATCGGCCCCTGCGACTTCCACCGCCAGCGGTGTGAGCTCTTCGCTGCGAAATGCCGCGTAGGGTTTGCTCAGGTAGGCATGCAGTGCGGTCCAGTTCGACCAGGACTTGAGAATGCCTTGCACCTGCAGGGCGCGGGCATCGAGGGATGCAACCAGCCGGCGCAGATCGCCGCCCGCTTCGAGCCGCTCCATGCGGGTGGCATTGGACTGGGTGTCCCAGCGCAGCACCGCCAAGGTCAGTGTTGCCAGCAAGGCGAGGATGCCCAGCAGAGAGAGGGCGATACTGCGGCGAAGTCCCATGGGGTTTACCTAGGCGGCGGGGAAAAACGGGCGAACGCGCACAGTAGCCGCATTGCCCGCAGGCGTCAACGTCACATGCCGCCCAGGGCTTCCCACCGCTCCAGCGCTGCCAGCAGGGCGTCATCGATCTCTGCGCTGCGGGCCGACAGCGCCAGGGCTTGGGCGTTGTCTTTGGCAAACAGACTTCCGTCCGCCAGCGCCTGCGCAATATGCGCCTGCTCGGCTTCCAGCGCAGCAATCGTGTCGGGCAGATTCTCGAGTTCGCGTTGCTCTTTAAAGCTGAGCTTGCGTGCCTTCGCAGGTGCAGCAGCGGGCGCTGCCGCCATGGAGGCAGGCACGGCAGTGACCTGCGCGGGCACCTGCGCTGCCTGGTCGCGACCGTAATGGAACGGCGCGGGCACCTTTTGGCCCTTGGCCTGGGCGATGGCACTGGCACGCTTGGTTTGTGTGAGCCAGTCGGTCACGCCGCCTTCAAACTCGCGCCAGTGGCCGTCGCCTTCGAAGGCAATCGTGCTGGTCACCACGTTGTCCAAAAACGTGCGGTCGTGGCTGACCAGAAACACGGTGCC
>JBIIZY010000036.1:0-20028 GCA_044346035.1 Rhodoferax sp.
CGTCAGCGACGGCCAGCGCATGCTGACGCTGCTGCAAGAGCTCACTGCGCATGTGCCGCCCAACAGCAGTTTTGACGCCTTGAAAATTCCGTTTCGGGCGGTGGCCACACGCTACCGAGACGGTGAATTGGTGGCCTTCGACCGCGGCAGTTTGCCCCTGGCCATTCGCGCCAGCATGGCCGCACCGGCCGTGTTTGCGCCGGTGGAGATCGATGGCGAAACTTATGTAGACGGCGGGCTGGTAGCGAACCTGCCGATTGAGGTCGCGCTGCGTGAGGGCGCAGACATCATCGTCGCCTCCTACCTGGGCGACGATGCGCCTGCCGAGGGCCGCGACGCCAGCAACGCCCTGGAAGTGGCCAACCAAATGCTGACCATCCTGATGCGCCAAAACGAGCGCCGCAACATCGGGCTGCTGCGCGAAGGTGACATTTTGGTGCGTCCGCAACTGCAAGGCTTTCGCTTTGGCGACTTCGACAAGGCAACCGATATCATCGCCGTGGGACAGCAAGCGGTGGCAGCCCAAGAGGCGCTGTTCGCTTCGCTAGCAAACACGGTCGGGCGGGTCACGCGTCGGCCCGACAACCTGCCTGCCTCGTTCACCCGGCGCGAAATCACGGTTGCCAAGATCACCGTTACTGGCAATGCCGACGTTCCGTCCGACTACATCGAGCGCGCGCTGGCGCCCTTGTTGGGTCGGGAGTACGACCCCAACGCGGTAGCGCAGCAACTCGACAGCCTCTACACCTCGGGCTATTTCGAACGCTTGACTTACCAACTCGCGCAGATTTCGGGTGGCCGCTATGCCTTGGAGGTTGACGTTAACGAGAAGCCCTACGGCCCGCACTTTTTCAAAACCAACCTCGGCTTTTTCTCCGAGTCCGGTGGGGTCAATATGTTCTCGGTTGGCCTGGGCTACCGGCGCCCTTGGTTGACGGCGGGCGGCTTGGAAGTACAAGCGGACCTGCGGGTGGGTTCGCAGAACCTGTTGTCTGCCAGCCTGTTCCAACCTTTCGCCGACGGCTGGGGTCTGGGTGCCTTTGCCGCCTACAAAAGCTCCGAACTACCGCTGTACCGGCCCGACTTGGCCACTCCAGAGCGGATGGCCAATGCCACGGTACGGCGCCAAGAGATGGGCGTCGATCTGACCTACGACTTCAACAACCGGTACACCGCGCGCATCGGGCTCTCCACCAACTTCAGCAGCATCCAAGTAGACACTGCCAACCATGTAAGTTTTGTGTCCTCCGACGGGCAGGTGACCAGCTACCACCTGGAAAACGCCAGCGAACGTTTCACCGGTCTGAACCTGGAGCTTACCGCCGATTTGCTCGATTCGCCCTCGTTTCCCACCAAGGGCTACTACATCAACTTTTTGACCTCCCGCATCGAGCGCAGCGGCTCGCCCTACGCCAATTACCGCTTTAGTGCGCTGTGGGCCAAAAGCCTGGGCGTGCACTCGCTCAACCTCGGCATCGACGTAGCCGCAGACCAGGTGTTCGAGTGCGAGGGCTGCCAGGGCGGTGCGCCGATTGCGCCCTTGTTCTTGGGCGGCTTCCAGACCATGGGCGCGTACCGCTTTGGTCAACTCAACGGCGACCGGCTGTTGCACGTGCAGGCCACCTATATGCTGCGTCTGTTGGACGGTGGTCTGTCGCGCCAGCCCACCTATGTGGGCTTGGTGGCGGAAAAGGGAGACGCCTGGATGCACAACCAATCCATGTCGCACAACTACAGCGGCACGCTTTTCATCGCCGTGGACAGCAAGATTGGCGATGTCTTTTTCGGTGTTGCACACGGCAGCGCGGGCAACCGCAATGTGTTCGTGCAACTGGGGCGGCGCTTCACCGTCTGGTGACGGCCCCGAAACGCGACCGCAGGTTGCTGCCCGCACCTGCAACCTCAGCGCGCACCCTCAGCGTGTTACGGGCTGCAACGGCGGTTGCACGTCGCCGCACTGGGCGCGGTGACGCAGCGCGTGGTCCATCACCACCAAGGCCAGCATGGCCTCGGCAATCGGTGTGGCGCGTATGCCGACACAGGGGTCGTGGCGGCCCTTGGTCACCACCTGGGTGGGTTGTCCCAACACATCGATGGAGTCGCGCGGCGTGGTGATGGAACTGGTGGGCTTGATGGCAATGGCCACTTCCAAGTCCTGCCCGGTGCTGATGCCGCCCAGCACACCGCCCGCGTTGTTGCTGGCAAAGCCCGTGGGCGTGAGCGAGTCGCCGTGCATGGAGCCGCGCTGGGCCACGCTGGCAAATCCCGCGCCGATTTCCACGCCCTTGACCGCGTTGATGCCCATCATCGCGTAGGCAATGTCGGCATCCATCTTGTCAAACAAGGGCTCGCCCAAGCCCACCGGAACACCGGTCGCGCACACACGGATGCGCGCGCCACACGAGTCACCGGACTTGCGCAGCGCGTCCATGTAATCCTCCAGCGCCGACACGTCGGCCACCGGTGCAAAAAATGGGTTGTGCGGCACATGCTCCCAGGCTTCAAAGCCAATCGGAACCTCGCCGAGCTGCGTCATGCAGCCGCGAAACTCGGTGCCAAATTTTTCCCGTAACCACTTCTTGGCCACCGCACCGGCCGCCACCATTGGCGCCGTCAGGCGGGCGCTGGAGCGGCCACCGCCACGCGGGTCGCGCAGGCCGTACTTTTGCAAATAGGTGTAGTCGGCGTGGCCCGGGCGGAAGGTTTCCAGAATGTTGCCGTAGTCTTTGCTGCGCTGGTCGGTGTTGTGAATCAAGAGCGCAATCGGCGTGCCGGTGGTTTTGCCCTGGTACACACCGCTGAGGATCTGCACTGCATCGGGCTCGTTGCGCTGGGTGACGTGGCGGCTGGTGCCGGGGCGGCGGCGGTCTAGGTCGCCTTGGATATCGGCCTCGCTCAACTCCATGCCCGGCGGGCAACCGTCAATTACGCAGCCAATGGCAGGGCCGTGGGATTCACCAAAATTGGTGACAGTAAAGCTGTGTCCGAAGGTGTTTCCGCTCATGGGGCCGGATTATCCCCGAGCCGCTGGGCGCTCAAGCAGCCTCGGACGGGTCTTTGCCCTCGGGCCAGTCGCGGATGTAGGCCTTGAGCATCTTGTTCTCGAAGTTTTGGCTGTCCACCACCGCCTTGGCAACGTCGTAGAAGCTGATCACGCCCATCAGCATGCGGTTGTCGATCACTGGCATGTAGCGCGCGTGGCGCTCCAGCATCATGCGGCGCACTTCGTCTATGTCGGTTTCCATGGTGCAGGTCAAAGGACCCGGATCCATCGCGCGGTAGACCGTGGTGCTGCCAAATGCACCACCGTTTTTGACCACGGCCAGGATGACCTCGCGGAAGGTCAGCATGCCCACCACCTTGCCATACGAAATCACCACCAAGGAGCCAATGTCGCGCTCGGCCATCAAAGCTGCCGCATCGGCCAGGCTGTCTTCCGGGGTGATGGTGTAGAGCGTGCCGCCCTTGACGCGGAGGATGTCGCTGACTTTCATTGGGGGGTTTCCTGGGGACTGGGGTTGCTGCGAGCGCTTTAATATAGCCCACAAACTGCATGCACCGCCCACCGCGCGCAGCCACTCCTAACCCGAAGAGACCACCCTATGGCAGGCTACGCCGATCCCGGTTTCGACACCCTTGCGCTGCACGCCGGCGCAGCACCCGACGCCACCGGCGCACGGGCGGTTCCCATCCACCTGAGCACCTCGTTCGTATTCGAGTCCAGCGAGCACGCCGCCGCGCTGTTCAACCTGGAGCGCGCAGGCCATGTGTATTCGCGCATCAGCAACCCCACCAACGCCGTGCTGGAGCAGCGCGTCAGCGCCTTGGAAGGCGGCATCGGCGCCATCAGCACCGCCAGCGGGCAAGCTGCGCTGCACCTGTGCATTGCCACGCTGATGGGTGCGGGCGGCCATATCGTGGCGTCCAGCGCGCTGTATGGTGGCTCGCACAACCTGCTGCACTACACGCTGCGCCGATTCGGCATCGAGACCACCTTTGTGCAACCCGGCGACATCGACGGCTGGCGTGCCGCCGTGCGCCCCACCACCCGGCTGTTCTTTGGCGAAACCGTGGGCAACCCGGGACTGGATGTACTGGACACGCCCACTGTCTCGGCCATTGCGCACGAGGCGGGCGTACCGCTGTTGGTGGACTCCACGCTGACCTCGCCCTGGCTGGTGCAGCCCTTCACCCAAGGGGCTGATCTGGTCTACCACTCGGCCACCAAGTTCTTGAGCGGGCACGGCACGGTGATCGGCGGCGTGGTGGTGGACGGCGGCAGCTTTGACTGGGACCGCTCGGGCCGCTTTCCAGAGCTCTCGCAAGCCTATGGTGGCTTTCACAACATGGTGTTTACCGAGGAGTCCACGGTCGGCGCGTTTCTCTTGCGGGCCCGCCGCGAGGGCTTGCGCGACTTTGGCGCCTGTCTCAGCCCACATTCGGCCTGGCTCATCTTGCAAGGCATCGAGACGCTGTCCCTGCGCATGGAGCGGCACATGCGCAATACCGCGCGGGTGGTGGAGTTTTTGGCGGCACATCCCTTGGTGTCGCGTGTGGGTCATCCCATGCTGGCCAACCACCCCAGCCACGCGCTGGCGCAGCGGCTTTTGCCAAAGGGCGCGGGCTCGGTGTTCAGCTTCGATATCCGGGGCAGCCGCGCACAGGGCAAGGCGTTTGTAGAAGCGCTCAAGGTGTTCAGCCACCTGGCCAATGTGGGCGACTGCCGAAGCCTGGTGATTCACCCTGCCAGCACCACCCACTTCCGCATGGACGAAGCAGCGCTCGCGCAAGCTGGTATCACCCAGGGCACGATCCGCTTGTCCATCGGCTTGGAGGATGCCGACGACCTGATCGACGACCTCACGCGCGCCCTCAAGGCCGCCGCCAAGGCGCAGGGGGCCGCATGATCCTCAACGTTCACGGCGCCAGCACCTATTGCTACACCGCGGGCAAGCCACTCCATGCTGCACAACCCACGGTGGTGTTCATCCACGGCGTACTCAACGACCACAGTGTCTGGATTTTGCAAAGCCGCTACTTCGCCCACCACGGCTGGAACGTGCTCGCGCCCGACCTGCCGGGCCACTGCCGCAGCGCGGGCGCACCCGCCAAGACGGTGGAGGCCGCAGCCGACTTTGTGGTGGGCTTGCTGGACGCCGCCGGTGTCGGGCGTGCCGTGTTGGTAGGCCACAGCCTGGGCTCTTTGATTGCGCTGGAGGCCGCGGCCAGTGCACCGCAGCGGGTCAGCCAGTTGGTGCTGGTTGGCACCGCCTACCCGATGGCGGTAACGCCCACGCTCTTGGAAGCGTCGCTGCACGCGCCGCAGCAGGCGCTGGCGATGGTCAATGTGTTTTCGCGCTCTACCTTGGCTCCGCCACCTTCGGCCTTGGGGCCGGGGACCTGGGTGTATGGCGCGTCGCTGGCCTTGGGCCGGCGGGTCTTGGCTAGCAACCCGCACACCAATTTGTTTCACACCGGTTTCCAGGCCTGCGACCGCTATGCCAACGGCGAAAAAGCCATGGCAGCGGTGCGTTGTCCGACCCTGTTCGTGCTGGGCGCAACCGACCAAATGACGCCACCCAAAGCCGCCCAGCGCCTGGTGGCACAAGCCCAGCATGGCAAGGTCGTCGTGCTGCCCGGCGGCCACCACCAAATGACCGAAACGCCCGAGCCCCTGCTGCAGGCATTGCAGGCCTTCTTGAATCCAGCGGCCTGAACATGGCGCGCCAGCGCGCACCTGCATCACCAAAGGCAGGCCTACACCAAACAACACAGGGGTAGCGAACCGAGCGCAGGCCTAGAGTACCGAGCGCAGGCGCACGGCAGCGCCATCCGCGTTCTGCCACAGCCTGCTGGCCTGTGGGCTGGGTGCCAGCAGCAAGGCGGCAACCAGCGGCTCCAGCGGTGCGGAATCGGGCTCCACCAACAGCAGCAGCCGGGCGCCACCGGCGGGGTCGTCCGACTCGACCAAACGACCCACCCAATCGAGCGCAACCAGGGACTCCAAGACCGGCTCCACGTGTTGCCGATCCACCTGCAGTTGCGCACACAACTGTGCCAGGGTGAGGCCCTTGTGCGCCTGGGCGCGCGCCACATCCAGGGCACCAAGCACCTCCAAGGCCAACTGAAACTGCCACCCGTGCGAACGGGGCCTGCGCGCTACACCCGCAAGCAAGCTGGGCACATGTGCCGTCAAAGCCGCGCCCAGCAACACAATCACCCAGGCGGTGTAGATCCAGACCAGCAAAATCGGCACGGTGGCAAAGGCGCCATAGACCGCCGAATAGCTGGGCACCTGCCCAAGGTACAGCGCCAGCAATCGCTTTGCCACCTCCATGCAGCTGGCCACAAACACACCGCCCATCCACGCATGGCCCCAGCGCACGGCCGTGTTTGGCACGTAATGGAACATGGCCGCCATGCCACCGGCCACCAACACAAACTGCAACACATCCAACACAAAACCCACGCCGCCCGGCAAACCGGCAACCATGCCTCTGGAAGAGGAAAGGGCGTACGAGGTGACGCTTAGGCTGGCACCCAATACCAGCGGCCCTAGAGTGATGGCGGCCCAATAAATCAGCACGCGCTGTGCCAGCGGGCGACGGGTGCGCACCCGCCAGATGCTGTTGAGGGTGCGGTCAATCGTCAAAATCAGCGCCAGCGCCGTGGCCAACAGAGCCGCCAGACCAGCGGCACCGAGCTTGCTGGCCTTGCCAGCGAACTGGTTCAAAGACCCCAGCACCTGGCGCGCGATGTTGTCGGGCACCAGACTTTCTACCAACCATTTCTGCAACACATCCTGGAATTTGGCGAACATGGGGAAGGCGGTAAACAACGCCAACGCCACGGTAAAGAAGGGAACCAGCGCGATCGTGGTGGTAAATGTGAGGCTGCTGGCGGTCAGGCCCAGCCGGTCTTCGCGAAAGCGCTCGCGCAGCGTGAGTGCCGCACTGCGCCATGGCAGGCGCGCCACGTCGTGGAGCCAAGCCCGCAAAGCTTCGATGGTTCGCATGCCGCTATCATGCCACTCCCATGTCCGACCACCCCCAGACCCCCCCCAGCGCAAGCGCCCCAAGCTCCCAAAGCGACCGTGCACCAAGCTCCCCCACCGCAGCCCCCACCACGGTCGCCATCACGCGCTGGCTGGCGGTCGGTAGCGTGTTGGGCCTGATTGTTTTGGGTCTGGCCTGGGAGCTGGTGATCAGTCCCTTGCGGCCCGGCGGCTCGTGGTGGGCGCTCAAGGTCTTGCCCCTGTGTTTTCCGCTGGCGGGCCTGCTCAAGAACCGCATGTACACCTACCGCTGGGTCAGCTTGGTGGTGTGGCTTTACTTTATAGAAGGCGTGGTGCGCGCTTGGAGCGACAAGCCGCCTAGCAACTACCTCGCCATGGTCGAGGTGCTGCTGTGCCTGACCTTGTTTACCGCCTGTGCGATGCATGTGCGACTGCGCTTCAAGCATGCGGCCATCGCCAACAGCAGCGCTGGCTCGCCTTCCAGCACCCCAGCCGACACCCCCCCAAGCGCCCCATGACGCCAGCCCTGCTGCTTGACCAATTGCGTGCCGTGGTGGGTGACGCGCAGGTACTGACCGAGGGCGACCTCAGCCCCTGGGAGCAGGACTGGCGCAAACGCGTGCGTGGCCGCGCGCTGGCAGTGGTGCGCCCCGCCAACACCGAGCAAGTCGCCCAGGTCGTGCGGGCCTGCGTGGCGGCCCGGGTCGGCATCGTGCCCCAGGGTGGCAACACCGGCATGGTCGCAGGCTCGACGCCCGACGCCTCGGGCACGCAGGTGGTGTTGAGCTTGACGCGCATGCACCAGATCCGCGCCATCGACCCCGCCAACCTGACCGTAACGGTGGAGGCCGGGTGTGTGCTGCAAACCCTGCAAGAGGCCTGCGAGAAGGCCGGCTTTTTGTTTCCCTTGAGCCTCGCTGCTGAGGGCAGTTGCACCATTGGCGGCAACTTGGGCACCAACGCCGGTGGCACCCAGGTCGTGCGCTACGGCAACGCGCGCGAGCTGTGCCTGGGTCTGGAGGTGGTGACGGCACAAGGCGAGGTCTGGGATGGGCTGGCGGGCCTGCGCAAAGACAACACCGGCTACGACCTGCGCCACCTGTTCATTGGCTCCGAAGGCACGCTGGGCGTGATCACCGCTGCCACCCTCAAGCTGTACCCGCTGCCCGTGTCCACCCTCACTGCCTACGCGGCCGTCCCGTCGCTGGAGGCTGCGGTGCAGCTGCTGGGCTTGGCGCACGCGCACTTGCATGCGGGCCTGACCGGTTTCGAGGTGATGGGCCAGTTCGCACTGGGGCTGGTGGTGAAACACTTTCCGAACATGCGGGTGCCCTTCCAGGCCAGCAGCCCCTACTGCGTGGTCTTGGAGAACTCCGACCACCACTCCGAGGCACACGCCCGCACCCAGTTTGAAGCCCTGTTAGAAGCGGCCATGGAAGCGGGCTGCGTGTCTGACGCGGTGGTCGCCGAAAGCAGCGCCCAAGCGCGCCAGCTGTGGCACGTCCGCGAGAGCATTCCGCTGGCACAGGCGCAAGAGGGCTTGAACATCAAGCACGACATTTCGATTGCGGTATCGCGCATCCCGGCCTTTGTGGCCGAAACCGACGCGGCGCTTCAGCAGGCCTTTCAGGGTGTGCGCATGGTCAACTACGGCCACCTGGGCGATGGCAATTTGCACTACAACGTGCAAGCCCCGGCTAACACCGACGCCGAAGTTTTTTTGCAAACCCAAGAAGATGCCATCAACGCCTTGGTGTACGCCCACGTGGACCGCTACAACGGATCGATTTCGGCAGAGCACGGCATCGGCAGCCTCAAGCGCGAGAAGCTGTTGGCGCACAAGTCGCCGGTGGCGCTGGACCTGATGCGCTCCATCAAACGTGCGCTCGACCCCCACAACCTGATGAACCCCGGGCGGGTGATTGACTGCAGCAGTGCCAGCGGCAGCGCACACCCCGCCCACCCCAACCCGACCACCCACGTCCTCCCCCGCCATGACCACCCCCACTGATGCGCCGCTGGGCACGCGACCCGTGCGCCGCCAATACGAGGACTTCATGCGCCATGTGTTCACCACCGGCGTAGCCAAAACCGACCGCACCGGCACCGGCACCCGCAGCGTGTTCGGCTACCAAATGCGCTTTGATTTGGCCGAAGGCTTTCCGCTGGTCACCACCAAAAAGGTGCACCTGCGCTCCATCATCTTGGAGCTGCTCTGGTTCCTGACCGGCTCGTCCAACAACCAATGGCTGCAAGAGCGCGGCGTCACCATCTGGGACGAATGGGCCCGAGAAAACGGCGACCTTGGCCCCGTGTACGGCGTGCAGTGGCGCAGCTGGCCCACGGCAAATGGCGGCCACATCGACCAGATCGCGCAGGTCATCCACACCCTCAAAACCAACCCCGATTCGCGCCGCATCATCGTGAGCGCCTGGAACGTGGCCGACCTCGACAAGATGGCGCTGATGCCCTGCCACGCTTTCTTCCAGTTTTATGTGGCGCCCAGTGCCGTGCCCGGTGGCAAAGGCACGCTGAGTTGCCAGCTCTACCAGCGCAGCGCAGACATCTTTTTGGGCGTGCCTTTCAACATCGCCAGCTATGCACTTTTGACCCACATGGTGGCCCAGCAGTGCGACCTGGAAGTGGGCGAATTCATCTGGACCGGCGGCGACTGCCACATCTACAGCAACCACCACACGCAAGTGCAAGAGCAACTCAGCCGCGCGCCGCTGCCCTACCCCACGCTGCACATTGCGCGCAGGCCGGAGAGCATCTTCGACTACACGCTGGAAGACTTCGAAGTCCGGGACTACCAATGCCACCCCGCCATTAAGGCCCCGGTCGCGGTCTAAGGTCAGGCTGCGCACACGCATGCAAGTCCATTTGATTTTTGCGCGTGCCCACGGCGGCGTGGTCGGTGCCAACAACACCTTGCCCTGGCACCTGCCCGAAGACCTGGCGCACTTCAAGCGCACCACCCTGGGCTGCCCGGTCATCATGGGACGCAAGACCTGGGATTCCATCCCCCCAAAATTTCGCCCCCTGCCCGGCCGCACCAACGTGGTGGTCACCCGCCAGAGCGACTGGCAAGGTACATCCGACGGTGCAAAGGCGAGCACCGTTCTGCGTGCCCACTCGCTGGAACAGGCCCTGCAACTCTGCGGCGATGCACCCAATGTGTGGGTCATTGGCGGCGCGCAACTCTGGGCGCTGGCCTTGCCACTGGCCACCAGCGCGGTGGTGACCGAAATCGACCTGGAGGTTGCCGGTGACGCCTTCGCGCCCAGCTTTGACAGCAGCTGGGTAGAAACCGCCAGCGAAAGCCACGTCGCCGCCAACGGGTTGCGCTACCGGGTGCTGACGCTGCGGCGTCAGTCCGCGTAACACGAAGCGCGCCGACCAGTAACCCCAATCCCTGCTGGATTCAGGCCCGCACCGTCAGGCTCTGGCGCGCTCGCGAATACCGTCCAGCACCTGAACCAGCTCGGTCACCTTGGGCGCAGGGAACACCGCTTCAGGACCTTGCTGGCTGATATCAGTGAATGGCGACTCGTACAACCGAGCAGCATCCATGACACCGTTCTCCGTCAGGTATTGAACGACCAAATCGATGAACTCAAGTTGGCTTCCAGTAGTTGTTGTACCGGCCACAAACCGGCTAAAAGCCTGCTTGGCAGCCTCACGGTCCAGGCCAACCAGTGAACGAATAAAGACGCCAAGCCCTTGGCTTTGCTGCGTTGCCTGCTGGATGATTTCGGGTGAACCCCCTGCTCGCACCAGCATGCGCTCCAGCTCCCCCAGGTCCGATGTGGTAAGTGGCTGGTTGCGACGCAAACGCTGCAACGAGACATGGCTGGCGTGCTCTCGAAGAAATTGCCGCGCCTTGTCCTTGAACTTTTCCAAATTCATGCCGGTGCGAACGCCGGGGAGTTCAATGGTGGTGTCGGTGCCTAGCTCGTCTTCGAAATCCGTGTACATAACGTGTTTCAGACCCTTTTCGATGAGTTGGACCAGTGCGCGCAGCTTCTTTCGGGCCGACTCCAGCATGCCGACCGTCACATCCTCCCACCACGGTTCAGCGGCGACCGACTGAATGAGCACCATCTGCGCCTTGATAGCAGGAATGCTGTCTTGTGCTTCCAACGCGTTGGCTATGGCCTGTATCCGGGTCTTCAAGGAAACAAAATCAGGCAGCGCCTGCAACACCGCGAGCTGGGTACGCAGCACCAGCATGTCAAAACGCTTGGCCTCCTCGTCGTCGTCCACCAGTTCCGTGGGCAAGCCAGCAACGCGCTCGCTCAGCTCCCCGTGGCTGTCTGCGTCCAAGGTCTTCCAAGCTGCGGCGCTCGCAAAACGCTCGACCCATTTCCGCTGAGGCCGCACCACAAAGTTGTTCAGATTCATCGCCGCAACCCGACGGTGCAGGTCTGTCGCCAGCTCCGCACGCATTTGCGCCTCGTTGATCTGGTCGCCGTACGGCGCGTGGCCTTCAGCAGCTTGGGGTTGCGCCGCCAACCGTTGGTCGATCTGTGCGATCAACTGCAGCCGGGCCTTGAACAACCGCTGGCTCAATGGCTCGCTGGTCGCGCCATCCGATTGGTCCGGGTTCTGGCTGAAGAACTCCAAGTTTTGGCAGTAGTCGAATAGCTTGAACAACTGCTTGTGCTGCCCTGGGCCATATAAATCGGGGCGCAACCGGGTCCCACGCCCCACCATTTGCCAGAACTTGGTCTTGGCGCGCACCACCTTGAAGAACACCAAGTTCACCACCTCGGGCACGTCAATCCCGGTGTCCAGCATGTCCACGGATACGGCAATGTGGGGCGCCTTCTCGTGGTTGGAAAAATCGTCAATCAGGCTCTGGGCATATTCGGTTTTGTAGGTGACCACCCGCGCAAACTGCCCCTTGTAGTGCGGGTAGTTGGCATTGAAGCGTTCGGCAATGAAATCGGCGTGGTCGTTGCTTTTGGCAAAGATGATGGTCTTACCCAGACGGTCCCCGCCGGCCACCTTTTCGCCGTGGGTCATCAGGTGTTCCAACACTTTGTCCACGGTGTCGGCGTTGAACAGCCAATGGTTGAGCGCAGCAGATTCAACGGCCGCAGGTGCCGTGCCATCGTCGTTCCACTCCAGTTCGTCCCACTGCTCTTTTTCTTGCTCACTCAGGTCGGCGTATTTGATGCCCTCACGCTGGAATTTCAGGGGCACGGAAATGGCTTTGGGCGGCACCAGGTGCCCATCGGCCACCGCTTCGTCCAGCGTGTAGGCGTCTGTCGGCACGCCACTCTCCAAGTCAAACAGACCGTATGTGTTGTGGTCAATCTCGTCCTTGGGCGTGGCCGTCAGCCCCACCAACAGCGCGTCAAAGTATTGAAAGATGGCGCGGTACTTCTGGTAGACCGACCGGTGCGCCTCGTCAATGATGATGAGGTCAAAATGTCCCACACCAAAGCGGCGCTGCCCTGCACTGTTCGCATCGGTGGCGTCGTCAATCAACCCCATCATCGTGGGGTAGGTGGACACAAAGACCCGCCCATCGGTGTTTTTCTCTGTGACCAAGTTCACCGGCGATGCGTTGGGCAAGTGCTTCTTGAAGGCATTTACAGCCTGGTTGACCAAGGCCACACGGTCTGCCAAGAACAGCACCCGCTTGGCCCAGTTGCAGCGCATCAACAGGTCGACCAATGCAATCACGGTACGGGTCTTGCCAGCGCCTGTCGCCATCACCACCAATGCCTTGCGCTGGTGGTCTTTCTCGAATGCCTCACCAATGCGGCGCACCGCACGGGTCTGGTAGTAGCGGCCGATGATGTCTGACGCGATGGTGGCTTGCGCCAATGGCTTTCGGCTGCTGCGCCGCTGGATCATCAGCTCCAGTTCAGGCTTCTTGAAAAATCCTTGCACGGCCCGGGGCGCATAACGTGCGTCGTCCCACATCCAATGCGCATAGCCGTTGGTGTAGAAGATGACAGGCCGCTGGCCGTACTGCGCCTGCAAGCAATCGGCATACAACTTGGCTTGCTGCTGCCCGGCCCTGGCATCCCGGCGCGTGCGTTTGGCTTCCACCACGGCCAACGGCTTGCCATCGTCACCCCATAGCACGTAATCGACAAAGCCCTTGCCTTGGTGGTTGGGCATGCCGCTGACTTCCACCTCCAGGTTTTTGTCAGTGAGTTGCCACCCCGCTTCACGCAGCAGCAGGTCAATGTAGTAGTCCCGCGTTTGCGCTTCGGAGTAGTCGTGCGTGTCCGGCTGTACTGCATTGGCCGCTTTGGCCGCGGCCACCTCTTCACGTAAGGCCTTCAGTTCGGCATCCAGCGCGGCCTTGTCGGACAGCAGGGCAGTGACTTTGGCATCACGCTCTTTGAGCTGGGTTTCGAGTAATTGCAACTGCGCCACGCTCTGGGTCGGCATGGCCGCTGCTACGCCACCAATGGGCAGCAGCGCAGGCTTGAACGTCAGGCCTGGGTCTGGCCGTGCCTTGCGCCCATAGGTGCGTGCCATCCAGTAGCAAACATGGAACAGCTCGCGGGCGGCGGCCTGCGCATCGGCGGGGAGCATGCGTTGGTTCTCATGCACGGCCTTGTTGCCGAGACTGCGAATGACATTGGCCTTGGTAAAAATCGTGTCACCCGCCACCGTGCGAAACGTTGGCTCGTGAATGAAGGCACTCAGACTGGGCTGGTACGGCAGTTTGAGCGACCGGTCATGCTGGAACATCCAAGCCACCGCCATCTCCAGCGTGCGGCGGGCGTAGAAGCAGGCGGTGCGCGAATCGCTGTTCGCTGTTTCCTCTACCCGCAACGCCGATTCGAACATCGCTGGCCATTCGGTTTGGAGGAAGGCGAAATTGCTCATACCGGCTGCGCCTGTTCGATGACTTGATTGCGAAACATATCGGGCAGCGCGTTGGTCACCCGGTGACTCAAGGCAATGGCACGAATCGCTTCGCGGTGAATGTGCAGGGTACGCAAAGGGCGCATCAGGTACTGCCTTGGGTAGCAACAGGCCTCTGCCGTTGCCTGTACCAGCGTTGAACCCGGATTTGGTCACGTACCAGCCGGTAGTCAAAGCTGTGTCCGGTATTGGGTACTGCGTAGGTTCGCACACCTGCTGTTGGGGCCGGTACACCCATCTCTGGTGAGTCGCACAAAAGTTTGAGTGACTTGCCCACCCGCTTCTGTACCAACTCCGCGCTCAGCGGGTCTTCTTTGGCGATGTAGGCGAGCGTGGCGACAAACTGACTGCGCGCTTGTGCCGACCAAACAACCGTCAGGCTCATGCCGCAGCGCGTGCCTCGCGCTTGGCCTGTTGCACTGCGTTCGACGCGTCGCGCATGACATCGGCATGCGACACCGTGGCTCCGGCTGCAAACTCGGCATCGGCCTGCGCGTTTTCTTTGATGCTGCGTTCTACCGCATCAAAACCGTCACGCAGTACAAATCGCAGCAAGGCTGCGGGGCTGCGCCCCGATGCGTGCGCCAGTTTGTTGATCTTGTTTTGGACGACTTTGGGCAGTTGAATTTCAGTGGTGGTCATGGCATTACTCCAAAGCTGTGGGCAGCGTAGCTGGCGGTTGGGTTCAGGTCATTTAACGGGGCGCAGCAAGGTCGGGTATTCATTCAGAGCTCCCCAGCAAAGGCGCGGTGTTGGAGGGACGCAAACAGTCTATCCAATTCTTGCAAGGCGGCTTGGTGGGTGGCTTTGAGGGCTTCGACTGACCGGACACGTTTAGCGAAAGTATGTTGAATGGGTACCGGTGGCACTGGGATTTGTAGGCCGCGTATGGCTCCTAGCGAAAGGAACTTTTGGGTACCGCCTTTGCTTTCACTGCTAACTATTTTCCGAAAGAAGTCACTATTCAAGAAGTTGAGAATAAATTGACTGTCTGGTGAATTGCTCTTGAACTTTATCAGCGCCATGTTCTTTATTGCAAAAAAAGGCTCGATACATACCAATACGGGGCAACCAATCGTTCCAATCATTGGCATCAATATATCACCTTTATCAACCTTCGAGCGCTTATTAATTGCCACGTAATCCGCCTCAGCAATGAGGTTAACTTCAGTAAAGTCGATCATTCCATTTCGCAGATTCTTTGTAGTTACAAGTGGAAAGCCCGCAGACGTGTATTTCGGGGAGTCGTGGGTACCATCACGTACGTCGCATATCTCTCCAAGCGTCAAAATCGGAAACTGTTTTGCATTCTTTTCTGGATCGCCAAACATCTCAATGAAAACTGACTGCGTGAGGCTGTCAAGTTGCGCCAAGGCTTCCCGGCGTTTGGCTCTGAGTGCATCAGCTTGGTCGAGGATGGCGGCGATGCGGCGTTGTTCTGGCAAAGGTAGGACCGGGACCAACATATCATCCAGGTGCTCGTTTCGCAGATTGTTTATGTTTGCTCCTGCGGCGAGTGCAGAAACACTAGCCCGGTACTCCGGCCTTTTAAAGAGATGGGCGAAGTACTTTGCGTCCACCGAGGTGTTTGGCCTTAAGACTTTGCAAAAAGCACCAAAACCCCCGTCGAAGTTTCGCAGCGCTGGAGCCGCCTTACCGACAACGTCCAAACTTCCGCTTGAGGCCGCGATCACAACGTCACCACGCCTTATCTTTTGCTTTTCTGAAATTCTGGCCGAAGGAACGTACACGAGATCTTCATAGGTAAGACCGACGTCCGTGATATTTCCCGCTCTCAAAACTGGCAGATAACCTTCAAGAGGAATCTTCGAGGCGTCCTCCTTTCCGTATGAGACACCACGTACTTGCTCAGCAAGTTCACTAATTCTGGCCTCAACCAAAGTCATTGAAGCATCCCCTCAAGCTCTTTCATCCCCGCCTGAATCTCCGCCTCCAACACCGCCAGCTTCTTCAAAATCTCTTTGGGCGGCAGGTGCTCGGTAACTTCATGCACCACTTCCTTGTAGCGGTTGATCGACAGGTCATACCCATTGCCAGCAAGGTCGGCCTTGGGTACGCAAAAACTCTGCTCGGTGCGGCCACGTTGCCGCTCACCGGCATCCCGCTGGCCCCAACGCAGCAGCACATCGGGCAGGTTGTTTTTCTCGTGCTCGGCTGCGGACAAGTGGCTGCGTCCATCCTTGACGGGCTCAAGGCCCAGCTTGTCATCCGGCAGTAGCGGCTGGCGTTTGTCGTCCAGGCTCCAGCCATCGGCCTGCATGTCGTAAAACCACACCTGCTCGGTGCCGCCGGAGTTGGTTTTGGTGAACAGCAAGATGGCAGTGGATACGCCAGCGTAGGGTTTGAACGCACCGGATGGCAGGGAGATCACCGCATCCAGCTTTTGCTCTTCGACGATCATGCGGCGCAGCTCCTTGTGCGCTTTGCTGGAGCCAAACAACACGCCGTCGGGCACGATGACCGCCGCGCGGCCACCGGGTTTGAGCAAGCGCAAAAACAGCGCCAAAAACAGCAGTTCGGTCTTTTTGGTTTTGACGATAGCCAACAGGTCTTTGGCGGTGTTCTCGTAGTCCAGCGACCCGGCAAACGGTGGGTTGGCCAGAATCAGTGAATACTTTTCTTCATCGCCCGCATGGTCTTGGGCCAGCGAGTCTTGGTACCGAATGTCCGGGTTGTCCACCCCGTGCAGTGCCATGTTCATGCTGCCAATGCGCAGCATGGTGTTGTCAAAGTCGTAGCCGTGGAACATGCCGTGGTGAAAGTGTTCACGGGAGACGGGGTCACGCAGGATTTCGGGGTGCTTGTCGCGCAGGTATTCACCCGCTGCGACCAGAAAGCCGCAGGTGCCGCTGGCCGGGTCGCAAATCACGTCTTTGGCCGTGGGGGCAGTCAACTCCACCATCAGCTTGATGATGTGCCGGGGCGTGCGGAACTGGCCGTTTTGTCCGGCGCTGGCAATCTTGCCCAGCATGTATTCGTAGAGGTCGCCTTTGGTGTCCCGGTCTTCCATGGGCACTTGGTCCAGCATGTCGACAACCTTGGCCAGCAGCGCCGGGGTGGGGATGGTGAACCGCGCATCCTTCATGTGGTGCGCGTGGGTGGAGCCGTCGCCGCCCGCAGTGCGCAGAAAAGGGAATACGTGGTCACCCACCACCGTGTACATCTCGGCAGGAGCGAAGTTCTTAAAGCGTGACCAACGCAGGTCATTGAAGTCGCGGCCCCTGGGGTCCGTGCCTTGCGGGTACATGCGGCGCTCCATGGGCCTGCCCAGGCGCAGGGACTTGTTTTCCTCTAAGGTGTGCAGATCGTCCAGGCGGCGCAAGAAAAGTAGGTAAGTGATCTGCTCCATCACCTCCAACGGGTTGGCGATACCACCCGACCAAAATGCATTCCAGATCGCGTCGATTCGACTGCGAAGTTCGCCAGTGAGCATGTGTGCTGTCCCTAATGCGGCGCCTCTTATGGCACCCGGTTTTTTGCTTGTGCCATCGCCGCCGACCTTCGGCTAACGGAGCCGGCCCACGCCTTGCTGCTTGAATATAGTAACCGCTGGCCGCAGGGAAACAGGGCTGCGGTGGCCCGCCCAATTCACCGCCCATCGGCAACAAAATGGCTACCAGCGCGTCAATGCGACGTGCGGACTCGATCCGTTTTTCTTCGACGACCCGATATCCAGTCCAGCGCCAATGGACGGACAATCGGCGCTGGTGCGTCAGCGTACCCAAACCGCAGAAGCTGTTGCAGGCTATCCGCGGCGGATGGTTGCCCTCACAGGGACACCCAAAGCACCATAGAAAAACCTCCACAACACCCATGGATTTCTAAATTTATGCGCCTTGCCACTTGGAACGTCAACTCCCTCGCCGTGCGCCTGCCCCAGGTGTTGGACTGGCTGGCTGCCAACCCGGTCGACGTCCTCGCCTTGCAAGAGCTCAAGCTCACCGACGACAAGTTTCCCTTTGAAGCACTGCAAGCTGCAGGCTACGACGCGCACTGCTTTGGCCAAAAAACCTACAACGGGGTGGCGCTGCTGAGCCGCACGTCGGCCACCGATGTGGCGCGCAACATCCCCGGCTTTGACGACGAGATGGCGCGGGTGATCTCGGGCACGGTAGATGGCATTCGCGTAGTTGGTGTGTATGTGCCCAACGGCCAAGCGCCGGGCAGCGACAAGTTTGAGTACAAGATGGAGTGGCTGACTGCGCTGCGCCGCTGGATCAAAGACACCTTGGTGACACACCCCAACCTGGTGCTGATGGGTGACTTCAACATCACCTTCGACGACGCCGATGTGTGGGACCCTGTGGGCATGCGCGACCAAATCCACTGCACCGACGAAGAGCGCTACCACCTGCGCGCGCTCTCCGCCATGGGCTTGGTCGACAGCCACCGGCTGTTTGCGCAGCCGCCCAAAAGCTACTCGTGGTGGGACTACCGGGATTTTGGTTTTCGGCGCAACCGCGGACTGCGCATTGACCACATCTTGGTCAGCCAGGCACTCAAAGACCGGGTGCGCTCCTGCGTGATTGACACCACGCCACGCAAAAACGAACGCCCCAGCGACCACGCGCCGGTGGTCCTAGAAATCACTCCAGCCCCAGCTCCTGAATCTTGCGCGTGATGGTGTTGCGGCCAATGCCCAGCTTGTGGGCGGCCTCGATGCGGCGGCCCTTGGTGTTGGCCAGGGCCGCAAGAATCAGCCGCGACTCGAAGCGCTTGGTCAGCACGTCCCACACGTCGGTGCTACCGGTGCCCAGCAAGGCGACCGCCTCGCTCTCCAAGCCCTGCTCCCAGGCGCTGCCAGCAGCAGACACGGCGGCATCCGCCGTCGCCAACGCATTGGCCGCAACGCCATTGGTTGCCACACCATTGGTTGCCACACCATTGTTGGCCACGATGTGCGTGGTCGCACCCCGCAGCGCTGCGTCGGGCGGCACCTGCAAGTGCACGGGAACAGCGTCGGCTGCGCCGTGGGATTGCGCGCCTTCGCGCACCTGCGGATAAGCTGCAGACGGGTTGGCTGCGGGCGGGCCGCCAGCAGAAACTTCGGCCACCGGTTCGCGGCGCTGCGCGTGCACCTCGGGCGGCAGGTCTTTGGGCTCGATCACCTGCGCGGGCGCCATCACGGTCAGCCAGTGGCAAATGTTTTCGAGCTGGCGCACATTGCCCGGAAAGGAGAAGCCTTCCAGCCAGGCCAGCGCGGCATCCGAAATGCGCTTGGGCTCCACGCCGAGTTGCTTGGCGCTTTGCTGCAAAAAGTGCCGCGTCAGCATGGGCACATCGTCCTGGCGCTCGCGCAGCGCGGGCAGGCGCAAGCGGATCACGTTGAGGCGGTGGAACAGGTCCTCGCGGAAGGCGCCTTCTTTGACGCGCTGCTCCAGGTTTTGGTGGGTGGCGGCAATTACGCGAACATTGGACTTGACCGCACTGTGGCCGCCCACGCGGTAAAAGTGCCCATCGCTGAGCACCCGCAGCAGGCGGGTTTGCAACTCAAACGGCATGTCGCCAATTTCGTCCAAAAACAAGGTGCCGCCATCGGCCTGCTCAAAGCGACCACGGCGCATGTTTTGCGCGCCGGTGAAGGCGCCGCGCTCGTGGCCAAACAGCTCGCTCTCCAGCAGATCCTTGGGGATGGCTGCGGTGTTGATGGCCACAAACGGTCCGTTGGCTCGCGGCGAATGCTTGTGCAAGGCCCGGGCCACCAACTCTTTGCCTGAGCCCGATTCGCCGGTGATCATGACGGTGACGTTGCTTTGCGAAAGCCGCCCGATGGCGCGGAACACGTCCTGCATCGCTCCGGCCTGGCCCAGCATTTCCGGCGACTCCGACAGCCGCTCTTCCAGCACCGCTTCGCGCTGGCTCTCTTCCACCGCCCGGCGAATCAGCTCAACTGCTTTGGGCAAATCGAAGGGCTTGGGAAGGTACTCAAACGCGCCGCCTTGGAATGCGCTAACTGCGCTGTCCAAGTCTGAGAACGCGGTCATGATGATGATGGGCAGACCGGGAAACTTGGCTTTAACTTTTTCCAGCAAGTCCAGGCCCGAGCCGCCCGGCATGCGGATGTCACTGACCATGACCTGCGGCAAGTCATCGTC
>JBIIZY010000186.1:0-5841 GCA_044346035.1 Rhodoferax sp.
CCATTGCGCTAGAAGGCGCCCTCAAACTCAAGGAAATCAGCTACATCCACGCCGAGGCCTACCCCGCAGGCGAACTCAAACACGGCCCGCTGGCCCTGGTCACCAGCGACATGCCCGTGGTCACCGTAGCGCCCAACGACGCCCTGCTGGAAAAACTCAAAAGCAACCTGCACGAAGTGCGCGCCCGCGGCGGCGTGCTGTACGTGCTGGCCGATGGTGACACCCACATCGACAGCGCCGAAGGCCTGCACGTCATCCGCATGCCCGAGCACTACGGCGCCCTGTCCCCCCTGCTGCACGTGGTGCCGCTGCAGCTACTGGCGTACCACACGGCGTGCGCGCGCGGGACGGATGTGGACAAGCCGAGGAATTTGGCTAAGAGTGTGACGGTGGAGTGAGGGGGGCGTTAGGCAAAGGATGCGATGGATCGAAAAACCTGCAGCCTCAGGTTAAATCCTTCGGGCTAATCATTAATGGGCACTTATTTCCAGTCAACCTGCCCGATTCACTGCTCGTCGAACAGACTCAAAGCTAACATCGCCTAATTTTCGAACTGTAGGCCAATCGAAATATAAGGGACTGAACCCAAAATCGTCCCAGCAAGAACTCAAGTACTTATCAAACTCCTCAGTTCGGCGAAACCTTTCTTTAATGTCGAACGACGAAATCTTAGGTACTAATTTGCGCCGAACTTCATCGTCCATTATTGGTGTGTCAAAAATCATTGCATCCACATAGGCGAAGCTCGGAGCCCATCGTTGCACGTGGTAGGCCCCATTTGTTGTTGCACGAAATGCGATAGGCATGTCACCGACTAATCCTTGCAGACCTTCGTCAAAAGTTATTCGTTCTGTTGTTTCAATCAGCTTTTTATTTGTCAATCGCCGAAGAGCATGCTCAATTTGATCCGGAACAAATCCAAATCCCTGCATCTCCCGCAAGATGTCAGAAGTCGGAAAGAATCCTTCCTGAGTCTTTGTCGCGCTATCACTCAAAAGAAATCCAACGATCAATGGGCAAAGAAAGTGTTCGCGTTTGTCCGGGTATCGAATGTCAAAGAGATTGAAAGCGAGAGATGATTTTGGTTCGTAGTGTGAGTATTCGCCGAGAAGCGCCTGCTTGGAAAACTCGTGGAGCGGAATTACATACCTGCTATCGCCATCCTCCATGATCGAGATGATTTTTGACGAGTCAACGTTGGCGCTTCCAATGAAGCCCTTAATCAATTCCAAAGCTTCCCGTATGTTTCCCCCCGTAATATTGGATAGAAGCTCCGAGAGGTCCTTGTTACTTTTCAGTGAATGAATAAGTGCCTTCAAGAATGTAGCTATTGAATCCAGACGAATTGTGATGCCCTCCAACCGATCGAGTGGCTGACGTCCTTCCGCAAGGTCGAGGGAAAACTGGAGCCGTTTTTGTAGAACAAGATCAATGCGGGGAGGCGATATCGTTAGTAGTCGTTGCGGATAAGCTGATATTGAGCCAGCTGCCTTCGAACTGAAGTATGTGCGTGGTCGAATGGAGATCAAAACTAGCGCATCCCAATTAGCCGCAAATTCTTGAGCTGCTAGGAATGCATCTTGTTGGGTCTTTGAATCGCGTTGATCGGCGTTGTCAATGCAGACAACTACCTGTTTTCTTCGACCCTTTGAGAGATGTGACACGCACTTCTGCAAATGCTGCACTTTGTCGCGAGTTAGCGATGCCAGCTCTTCGATTTGGCGGTTCAAAAACTGTGCGGGTGAAGACTCCTTTAGTCGTCCATAAATTCCCCGTTCAAATCGCTGCAATTCGCCGTGATAGACACCACGCACGAAATTGTCCTCATAAAGGTCAACCGCATGCTCTCCAAGCAGTTGCCGCTCAATTTCCGCGAGAAAGAAGCCGTGTATGTCCTGGCCTAGGCTCGCCTGGTTGCCAAGGTCCAGATACAAGAAAATTGCATTCTGCATCTCGTCAGTCGCTTTGACGTAGATAAGGTTTCGGATAAACGAGGTTTTCCCGACACCAACGTCTCCAATTATTACGATTGGGCGCCTGCCAAGAGCCTCTGCTATCACTTCAGCAGATAGACCGTATTTGTCGCCTGGAGCAGAACGGATAGACTGCAGTGTTGGTCCTTGGGAGGTTGGCGAGAACATGGCGGCATATCTTGCCGACAATATGTTTTTTCCCAGTAAGGCCTCCTTTGCAAGAGCACCGTTCTCACAGTAGCACTCCTCCTAGAAGCGCTTGCGTAGAGTCGGCGTATTTGGCGCGTCTTCGATCAGTAAGTCACTCAGAGTTCGAAGACTTTGTTGCGAGTCGCTTGGGTATCTAAAACTTGGGTACCCTGTGATGTACGAAGAAAGCTTTGGGGCAACGCCAGTGGGGTTGACAGATATTAGTTCCTTTAGCAGCAGTCCTTCATCGGCTGCACTGGGAGAAATTGCTTGCCACAGACGACTGAAATGTTCGTCCAGTTGATCGAGTCCACTGAAAACCAAGCACTTGCCCTCTAATGGAGGCACTCCGTCCGTTCTAACTGCTAGGAATACTACTATCTGCGTTGAATTCGCTATCGCGCCAATTTGAATGCCACGGTCAGAGCAGTATTTAAGTGTTTGCTCTAGAGCAGCTTTGAAAGGCTGTGAATTAAGTGCGATAGACCGCAAAGTGCGAACAATGCTTTTCGTGCCTTCGCTGGGAATTTCAAAGGTTTGTCCAGCTCGCTTCGCCTCAATGACAACCAGTGGCGGTTCCCCAAGCTCATAGTCACTGTAGTCTCCGTTGAAATTGCGTTCTAGCTTGACACTGTGGGACCTATCCCAACCCAGGCACTCATGTATCAGTCTGTCAATGAATTGGTGTCTAGTGTCTGCTTCATTTAGGTCCAAACCTTTTCGATGCATTTGCTGAGCGAGAGCTGATATTGCAGCCTTACCTTGCGCAAGATCATGAGTTGGAGTGTTCATTGCCGTAGGTTAGCATGCGACTAACAAATTTGGGGCTAAAGGCCGTGACTGGCTCGCGTTCGACCATTCCATGAAGTTCTTTCGGCGGCCGCACTAACGCCCGCCATCGCACGCAAACTCCCCTGCTCAAACCGTCTCAGTTACGCAGTTCATAGGCGATACCCGCATGCCCACCCCACTCCCCCACATTCTCCCCACCACCACACCCCCCGAGGACTACCACCTCCCCGCAGAAAAACTGATTCGCGGCAACCCCAAGCAGACCGTGTGGTCGCACTACACCGACGCCAGCGGCCAGTTTTCTGTGGGCCTGTGGCGCAGCGAGCCGGGCGCGTGGCATGTCAGGTACACCGAGGAGGAGTACTGCCGCATGTTGGAGGGCAAGAGCATTCTTACCAGCGAGGCGGGGGCGGTGCTGACGCTGGTGGCGGGCGACGAGTTTGTGGTGCCACGCGGGTTTGTGGGCACCTGGGAGGTGGTGGAAACCACGACCAAGCGCTTTGTCATTTACGAGAAGCAGGCCTGAGACACTGCCTCGCTGCTGCACTTGGGGGCAGTTGGTGACAGGGTGCCGATGCGCCATGGCGCAAAGGCTAGTTCTTGCCGCCGGGCGTGTGGCACACCAAGGCGCCGGGGTCGTTGTGCAGCACCGCCAAGTCATCCTTGGCTGCGCCGACCTCCAGGTCGCGGGGCAGTTGCACCCCGTTTTTTGCCGCCAAGATTTCGGCCATCACGCTCACCGCGATTTCGGGCGGTGTTTTGCTGCCGATGTAGATGCCAATCGGGCCGCGCAGCCGTCGCAGGGATTCGTCGGTTTCGCCAAAGTGTTCGATCAGCCGCGCACGCCGCGCTTGGTTGTTGCGGCGCGAGCCGATGGCGCCTATGTAGAACGCGTCGCTGCGCAGGGCTTCCAGCAGCGCCAGGTCGTCGAGCTTGGGGTCGTGCGTTAGCGCCACCACGGCGCAGCGGCGGTCGGGCTTGAAGCTGGTCACCACGTCGTCGGGCATGTCAGTGACCAAGCGCGTGCCTTCCACTGCCCAGCTGGCGCTGTACTCTTGGCGGGGGTCGCACACGGTCACGGCAAATCCGCTAAAGCGCGCCATGGTGGCCAGGTACTCGCTCATTTGCCCCGCACCGATGATGAGCAAGCGGTATTCCGGCCCAAACACATTCACCAGCCGCGTGCCATCCAACGACAAGTCCGACGGCTTGCTGCACAACGCAAGGCTGGCTTTGCCGCTGGCAAGCTCCACGCTGCGTTCCACCAAGCGTCCCTGGTCCAGCCAGGCCAGCAGCTGGTCCAGGTTGGCCACGTCCGGGTCAAATTCCAGCAGCAGCTCCAGGGTGCCGCCGCACGGCAGCCCGAAGCGGTGCGCTTCGTCGGCACTGATGCCGTACTTCACCAACTGCGGCGCGCCTTGGGGCAGCGCTTGCGGCGCTTGGGGCGCAGCACCTGCGGCTTGTGCGTAGGCGCGGGTAAAGCGGTAGATCAGGTCGTCTTCAATGCAGCCGCCCGAGACCGAGCCCACCACCGTGCCGTCCTCGCACAGCGCCATGATGGAGCCCACCGGCCGTGGCGAAGACCCCCAGGTGCGCACCACCGTGGCCAGCAAGGCGCGCCGCGACTGCGCGCGCCATGTGCGCAGGGTTCGCAGCACCAGAACGTCCAGGTTTTCCATGGCGTGTGCGCTGGCTTGGGTCGGGCGCTTTAGCGCACCACCAGGTAGGCCACTACGCCCACTGCAGCGGCTGCCACCCACACCCAGGTGGGAACCCGCGCTGTTGTGGAACCTTGGGCTGCTGGCGCAGCGGCGGCAGGCCGTTCGGCGTAGGCCTCTGGGTAGCGCTTTTGCATTTCTTGGTCAAAGCGCTTGAAGAAATCTTCGGCCATGGACTTGGCCACGCCGTCGATCAGGCGTTGCCCCACTTGGGCAATCTTGCCGCCCACGCTGGCTTGCACCGTGTACTCCAGCGCCACGCCGTCTGCGTTGGGGTGGAGTTGCACCTTGGCATTGCCCTTGCCGAATCCGGCTGGGCCGCCTTGCCCTTCAAAGGCGATGGTGTAGCTGTGCGGCGCGTTGATGTCGGAGAGCGCAATCTTGCCGGCGAACTTGGCCGCCAGCGGCCCGATTTTGAGCGACACCGCCATGCTGTACTGGTTCTCGCCGCTGGCCTCGATCTTGTCGCAACCGGGGATGCACAGCTTCAACACCTGCGGGTCGTTGAGTGCATCCCAGGTTTGTTGCTGGTTGATGGCGAGTTGGCGGCTGCCTTGCATTTCCATGGTGGTCTACTCCGGTGGCGTGGTTCAAAAAAACGGCTGGCTAACGGCTTCGCATCAGCGCCGACAGGCTGGCAGCGAGTTGCTGCAAATGGCTTACGTTGTGCACCGCCAGCATGCCGTCGGCGTGCTGGTGCAACTGCTCAGCACCGCGCGCCAGCGGAGCGTACCCGTCAAAACGCAGCAAGGGATTGAGCCAGAACAAATGCTTGCAGTGGCGCTTGAGCCAAGCCAGCTCCTGCCCCAGCGCAGCCGGTTCGCCGGTGTCCAGCCCATCGCTCACCACCAGCACCACGGTGCGGCCGCCCACAAAGCGGCGGGCATGGTGTTGCCGCAGTGTTGCCAGCGACTCGCCCAGGCAGGTGCCCCCACCAAAGTCGGCGATGGCGGTGCCGGCCTGTTGCAGCATGTCGTCGGTGTCGGCGCGCTGGAAGCTGGCGCTGAGGTCGGTCAGTTGGGTGCCAAAGGCAAATACATCTCGCCGGGGGTGGCGCCGGGTGGCGGCGTGCAAAAACGCCAGCAGCAAACGCGCATACCGCTCCATGGAGCCCGACACATCCACCAAAAACACCAGCGGCGCCAACTCGCTGCGGCGCTGCCTGCGCG
>JBIIZY010000187.1:0-5816 GCA_044346035.1 Rhodoferax sp.
CGCCACTCGCCACCAGGATTGCTCCCGTGCTGCCGTTCGACTTGCATGTGTAAGGCATGCCGCCAGCGTTCAATCTGAGCCAGGATCAAACTCTATAGTTCGATCTTGAATTTTTTGCACATCTCTGTGCAACTCATAAATTGGAATTAACGTGAATATCCTAAACAAGTTAATGTTCCTGACCTTCACATCTTTTTTACTTCATGAGCGTTTGTAGGTCCGTTAGAACCTAGTTCCGAAGAACTTGGCAATCGCCTCCAAACGCCCACGCTTATCGGCTGTAAATTTTTAAAGATCTTGGAGCAGCTACCACCCCAATCAACCTCGCCGCGATCAGCGAAGCCTTGCATTATGACACAACTTCTTGAAGCGTGTCTATCTTTTTTTTGATTAGCTTGGTGCGAGGCTGCCAAGAATGCGAAGTCGGGCTGCTTCGGCAAGGTCTGAGGCGACGCGCCATCAAGACGAGAGCGAGCGTCACACGCGGTGCCTGTCCCCTACACTGGT
Organism: Rhodoferax sp.; assembly: GCA_044346035.1. Lineage (GTDB taxonomy): Bacteria > Pseudomonadota > Gammaproteobacteria > Burkholderiales > Burkholderiaceae_C > Allorhodoferax. The sequence goes on from JBIIZY010000187.1 coordinate 508, forward strand.
CAACCGGGCAAGCAAGGCTGGAGCTATCGCGCTCAGTGGCAAAACCTCATCAGCCGCGCCGTGGAGGATGGCTTCGCGAGGCATTCCAAACACCACCGATGTGGCCTCGTCCTGCACATAGTTGTAGCTGCCTGCATCACGCATTTCTTTCATTGCCTTCGCGCCGTCGTTGCCCATGCCGGTCAGCATGATTCCGTAGGCGTTGCGTCCAACGCATCTGGCTGCAGACTTGAACAACACCTCAACCGAAGGCATGTGGCGATTCACGGGCTCACCGGCCTGTACAACACAGACGTAGTTTGCGCCGCTACGATCAACTGAGAACTGCTTGCCGCCGGGGGCAATGTACGCATGGCCCGGCAAGATACGGCTGCCATGGGTCGCCTCCTGCACCGTGATTTGACACAGTCCATTGAGCCTCGCAGCAAAACTCGTAGTGAACCCGGCGGGCATGTGCTGGGTGATCACCACGCCTGGTGAGTCCGCCGGCAAGCGCGTCAACACCTCTTTGATCGCCTCGGTGCCACCGGTCGAAGCGCCAATACAAACTAGTTTTTCAGTGGAGACCCTGCCAGCGAGGTTCCCAACTCCCGGCCGCGCAGTGGGCTGTGGCGGCGGCTGCACACCTTGGGTCAGGTTACGGCGGATGTGGGCCGCTGCCGCAACACGTACCTTGTCGACAATTTGGCTCGCAAGCTCGTTGATTCCGTCAGTGAGACCGATGCGTGGCTTTGACACGAAGTCCACAGCTCCAAGTTCGAGTGCTCGCATCGTGACCTCGGCACCCCGCTCAGTCAGAGTGGAGATCATCACCACGGGCATAGGCCGCAGGCGCATCAAGCGCCCAAGGAACTCAATGCCATCCATCTTTGGCATTTCGATGTCGAGTGTGATGACGTCTGGATTGAGCTCGCGGATCATCTCTCTGGCGATCAATGGGTCGTTGGCAGTGCCTACGCACTCCATGTCACTTTGTCTGTTGATGATGTCAGCCAACAGGCTGCGCACCAGCGCTGAATCGTCAACAACTACCACGCGAATCTTTTTCAAAGCAAGGCCTCAAAACAAATCAACCGAGCCACCAGCCGTCGATTTTGCCACCGTGACTGCGTTTCCACGACGCTCTTCTACAGCCAGCGTTTCAGGGTGCGAATGTGCCAAACGCTTGACAAGTGCCTTGCCCGTCTCCGGAAAAAAGCAAACCTTGCGTGGGTGGATGTCCAGCACATCTTGCGAGACGATGGGAATGCGCTCCGTGGCAAGGTAATCAAGCACAAACTTGGTGTTGCGCTCCCCCACATTCATCGTGGTGAACCCCGCCATTACCTGCCCGCCGCCAAAGACCTTGGCTTGCAAGGTTTCCCGGCGTGCGCCCAACTTGAGCATTTCGTTGATCAACAGCTCCATCGCGTAAGAGCCATAGCGACCAGACCCTTCACCACCATCCCCATCAGGCAGCATAAAGTGATTCATGCCGCCAATGCGCGCACGCGCATCCCAGAGGCAAGCGGCGATACATGAGCCCAGCACGGTCATGATGACCAGCTCCTCGCCGGACACAAAGTATTCGCCAGGTAAGACCTTGACTGCGTCGTACTGAAAGTGGTGGTCGGCGAAGAAAAAGGACGCCTCTCCTGGCTTGCGCGGTTGGCGTCGCAACTGCTCCACGCGCGAAACACGCCCCCCGGGCTGCAACACGCCGCCAGCTACGCGCGATGCAAGTTGGGTGGAACCCATTGGGGTCTTGGTCTCAGGTGTCATGAATTGGTCCACATACAGCCACGCGCCACTGCCGATTCAACAACCTAGCAACGCTCGTAAACGGTTTTGCCTTTCAACAGAAATAGCTCACGCGCATCGCTGAAGTTTTCCGCATGACCCACGAACAACAAGGCGCCGGGCTTCATGACACGGTGAATGCGCTCGAGCACCCGCCGCTGGGTTTTTGCATCGAAGTAAATCATCACGTTGCGACAGAACACCACGTCGAAAGGCTCTTTGAAAGGCCAGTCGTCACGGATGAGATTGACCATGAGGAACTCCACCTTCTGGCGCAACTCTGGCTTGACCCGCGCCAGGCCCCCATTGCCGCCCTTGCCCCTGAGAAAAAACCGCTGCATGTGGCCAGCATCCAGTCCTTTGAGAGACTCCATTTTGTAGATCCCGTTGGACGCAGTTGCCAGCACCTTGGAGTCAATATCGCTGGCAACCACCGAAAAATTGCGCTTGGCACCCAACGCTTCGGACGCAGTCATGGCAATCGAATAGGGCTCCTCTCCGGTGGAGGCTGCACTGCACCATATGCGCCATTGTGGATGGTCAGGCTTGGCACGCATCAAATTGGAGAATGCTTCAAAGTGGTGGCGCTCACGAAAAAAGGACGTGAGGTTGGTGGTCAAGGCGTTGATGAACTCTTGCCATTCATCGCCATCCGTTGATTCCAACCAAGTGAGATAGTCTTTGAAGCTCTGGTGCCCGGTGTCTCTGAGGCGCCGCGAAAGTCGGCTGTACACCATCGCGTGTTTGCCATCGTGCAGATTGATTCCAGCGCGCTTGTATATCAGCGCCTGCACGCGATCAAAATCAGCGTCTGTCCACTCGAACTCCCGGCCCTGCAAACCCAGACCATCGTCAGCAACGGAGAAGTTGCTGATGCTCACTGGCCAGCCCCCATACCAGCCGCAGACCAGCGCGACACGCGCCCGCGCAAGGGCTGGTGCAAGGCGCTAATCGGAAGCTCCCACCAGCCCCATATCTGGTGCCGACATCAGCTGTTCAATATCGAGCAATATCAACATGCGGTCACCCAGAGAGCCCAGGCCCAATACGGCACTGCTATCGATCACGCTGTCAACATCAGGCGCTGCCTTCAGTGCAGATGCGGGCAACTCCATCACGTCGCTCACCGAGTCGACGACGATTCCCACAATCCGGCTGCGCAAGTTCAAAATAATGACCACGGTGAACGAGTCGTACTCCACCTTGGCGCAGTTGAACTTCAGGCGCATGTCCACGATGGGAACGATCGTTCCGCGCAAGTTGACCACCCCCTTCAGAAAGCTAGGCGCGTTGGCCACGCGGGTTGGTGGTTCGTAACCGCGAATCTCTTGCACCTTGAGGATATCGATTCCGTACTCCTCCTGGTCCAGACGGAAGGTCAGGTACTCCCTGGCACTGGCGGCAGAGAGATCTTCAGCTTTTTCCATTGCACCCATGACTTGCTCCTTTAGTGCCTGGATCGGCGCACCAATGCACCCGTATCCAAAATGAGGGCGACCTTGCCGTCCCCCAAAATCGTGGCGCCCGAGACGTTGGGCACCTTGCGGTAGTTGGACTCCAGGTTCTTCACCACAACCTGCTGTTGCCCGAGCAATTCGTCCACCAACAAAACCACCCTGCTTCCGTCGGCTTCCACCACGACCATGATGTCGCTCGCTTTTTCGAAGCCAGCGCGCGGAACCTGAAACACCTTTTCCAGCTCGATGACCGGCATATATTCGTCGCGCACCTTGACCAACTGCGCGCCTTGCCCCACGGTGTTGACCGACTCCGCCTTGACCTGAAAAGACTCCACCACCGAGGACAGCGGCAAAATGTAAACCTCGTTGCCCACGCCCACCGACATGCCATCCATGATGGCCAAAGTCAGGGGCAAGCGCACCGACACCTTCATGCCGCGCCCTTCGGTCGATTCAATTTCCACCGTGCCGTTGAGTGCAGTGATGTTGCGCTTGACGACATCCATGCCCACCCCACGGCCCGACACATCGGTGACTACCGCTGCCGTTGAAAATCCTGGGGCAAAAATCAGCTGCCAGACCTCCGCATCGGTCATCGCGTCGGACACATCAAGGCCACGCTCGCGGGCCTTGTTCAGAATCTTGGACCGCGACAAGCCCCGCCCATCGTCGCGCACCTCAATCACGATGGAGCCGCCCTGGTGCGATGCCGACAGGGTGATGGTGCCGGTCTCAGATTTACCGGCAGCGACACGCTCCGCAGGCATTTCCACGCCATGGTCGCAACTGTTGCGCACCAGATGCGTCAGCGGATCGGTGATCTTCTCCACCAAACCTTTGTCCAATTCGGTGGCCTCGCCTTGGGTCACAAAATCCACCTTTTTGCCCAACTTGCCCGCAAGGTCCCGAAGCATTCGTGGAAAACGGCTGAACACCACGGACATCGGAATCATCCGAATCGACATCACCGACTCCTGCAAGTCGCGGGTGTTTCGGTCCAGGTCGGCCAACCCGGTGAGTAACTGCTGGTACACCGCCGGGTCCAACGCGCGGCTGTTTTGGGCCAGCATGGCCTGGGTAATAACCAACTCACCCACCAGATTAATCAGCTGATCGACCTTGCTGATCGCCACACGGATGGTGGCAGCCTCGGGTTGCGCTCCAGCCTGCTGTGCGCTTGCCTTCGCAGCAGCCTTCACAGGTGCAGATGCATGTTGCTCCGCAAAGCCCATAGCAGGCTCCACCACCGCAGGCGCTGGCTGCTCTACCACTGCGGGCGCGGGCGCCGGCGTTGCACCTGGCGCTCCGGGCGCACCATCAAAAAATCCGAAGCCAGACGTGTCAGCCACAGGCGCCGCAACCGGCGCGGCGGCCACCACCGGCGCGGGTGCAGCTACCGCAACAGGCGCCTCTGAAGGCACCATCTCCGTGATGGCGATCTGCTCACGCGAAACATGGAACGCAAACAAGTCCAACAAATCCTCGTCGGAGGACGCTGTCTCCACCTCGAAAAGCCTGGAATCCGGACGCGGCGCATCCAGCGTGCGGATCGAGCCCAAGCCAGGAATGTCGTGGAACAGCTCGGCGATGGCATCGGCCTGTTGGGGCCGCTCCATCGGGCCCACCTGAATACGCAACTTGCGCAAGCCGTTGGACTTGGCCGCCACCGGGGCGGGGGGCGGGGCGGGCGCGGGCTGGGGCGCAAGCGCCACGGGCGCTGCGGCAGCAACAGGTGCAGGTGCCGCCGGTGGGGGTGCAGCACCACCGGCCGCCAATACTGCAATGCGCCGCACCAAGTCACCAGTTTCCATCGCTGGACCTTCGCCGCCGGCCTGGTGGCGCGCAAGCAAACTGCGTGACGCATCGGCCGATTCCAGCAAAACATCGACCATGGCCGCGTTGGGCGTCAGCTCGTGGCGGCGCAGCCGATCCAGCAAGGATTCCATCTGGTGGGTGAGCTCGGCAACGTCGGAAAAACCAAACGTGGCGGCACCGCCCTTCACCGAATGGGCGCACCGGAAAATGCCATTGAGTTCCTCGTCGTCCGCACTGTCGGGCTGCAGGTTGAGC
>JBIIZY010000188.1:0-5732 GCA_044346035.1 Rhodoferax sp.
GGCAATCGGCGTGACCCGAACGGCGGCAATGCGCATAAGGCTTTACTTGAGCAACAGACCCGGCAGCCACAAGGACAGCGCGGGGATGTAGGTCACCGCTGCCAGCACCACCAACAAGGCGCCGAAGAAGGGGAACAAGGCTTTCACCACCTTCTCGATGGGCAACTTGGCCACGGCAGCGCCCACAAACAGCACGCCACCCACGGGCGGGGTGATGAGGCCCATGCCGAGGTTGACCATCATGATCATGCCGAAGTGCACCGGGTCCACGCCCAGGCTGGTCACGATGGGCAGCAAGATGGGCGTCATGATGAGAATCAGCGGCGCCATGTCCATCAGGGTGCCCAGCGCGAGCAGCAGGATGTTGATCATCAGGAGCACGACGTATTTGTTGTCGGAGATGCTGGTGAACAGGCCGGTAACCATCGAAGGAATCTGCATCAGGGTCATGATGTAGCCAAAGCTGGCGGCAAAGCCGATCAGGATCATCACGATGGCCAGCGTCTTGACGGTGCGGTGGATCAGCTTGGGCAGCTCGCGCCACTTGTAGTCACGGTAGATAAACATGGTGACAAAAAAGGCCCAGACCACCGCGATGGACGCCGACTCGGTGGCGGTAAACACCCCCGACAAAATGCCCCCCAAAATGATCACCATGGTCATCAGGCCCCACAGCGCATCCACACAAATCTTGAGGGCCTCGCGCATCGGGATGGAGCGGCCCTTGGGGAAGTTGCGCTTCTTGGCAATGAACAGGCACATGACTGCCAGGGTCAGTCCGAGCAGCAAGCCGGGCAGCACCCCCGCCAAGAACAACGCAGCAATCGACACCGAGCCACCAGCGGCCAGTGAGTAAATCACCGCGTTGTGGCTGGGTGGAATCAGGATGGCTTGCACCGAGCCACTCACGGTCACAGCGGTGGCAAAGTCACGTGGGTAGCCCTTTTTTTCCATCTCAGGAATCATCACCGAGCCGATTGATGCGGTGTCGGCCATGGCCGAGCCCGAGATAGCACCAAAGAAGGTGGAGGCCAGAATGTTGACCAGCGACAAGCCGCCGCGCACAAAGCCCACCAGCACCTCGGCAAAGGCGATCAAGCGGCGCGACATGCCCCCCTCGGCCATGATGGCGCCTGCCAGTACAAAGAACGGAATGGCCAGGAGCGAGAACTTGTTGACGCCGCCTGCAATGGCAATCATCACCGCGTCGTAGGGCAGATCAATCCACCACGCGCCAATAAGCGCGGACAGCCCCAGCGCGTAGGCCACGGGCATGCCGATGAGTATCAGCACCAGAAAAGAGCCCAGCAGTACAAACGCGTCCATCAGGTGGCCTCCGGCTCGGTGCGTGCGTGGTCAAAGGTGACGGAAGCACGTTGGTGTTGGGAGCCAAACATCAGGTGTTCGGCAATAAATATGAAGGTAATGACCCCACCCAAAGGCACGGGCAGGTAGGTCGCGCCCACGGGCATCCACGGAATCTCGCCAATGTTTTGGCCCCAGGTTCCGTAGCAAAGCTTGGCACCGTAAAAGGCCATAAAGAGGGCCACCACGACCATCAGCGCATGCACCACATAGCTTGCACCGTGGCGCAGTGCAGCGGGCAGGCGGTCGGTCACCATGGCCACCGCGATGTGGGAACCAGCGCGGTACGCGGCAGCGGCACCAAAGAAGGTGAACACCACCATCAGCAAAATGGAAATCGGCTCGGGCCAGCGCGAACCCGTGCCCAGCACATAGCGCGCGAAGATGCCCCACGGAATGATGGCTGACATCACGATGATGGAGCCGCCAGAAAGCCAAATGCAGGTCGAGTACAGCGCGTCGCTGCAGCGCAAGTAAAACTGTTTCATGGGTGTGTCCGTTAGCGCGGTCTCGGGCCCCGCACACGCGGGGCCCGGTGCAGATGCGATGGGTTACCTGGTAGCAGAGATGCGCGCCATCAGGTCGGTGAACTTGGCACCGTATTTGGCGCGCACCGGTGCGGTGGCATCAAAGAACAGCTTTTGGTCCACCGGCACAAACTCAATGCCAGCCGCCTTGAGCTTGGCGGTGTAGTCTTCTACGCTCTTGTCCCACAGGCCGCGCTGCTCCATTTGGGCTTCGCGGGCGAGCCTACGGACCAGGGTCTTGTCGTCGGCGGAGAGCTTGTCCCAGGCGACCTTGGACATCACCAGCAGCTCGGGAATGATCAGGTGGTTGGTCTGGGCGTAGAACTTGGTGCCGGTGGTGTAGTGGTTGGCGGTGAAGAAGCTCGGCGGGTTGTTCTCAGCGCCGTCGATCACACCGGTTTGCAGTGCGCTAAACACCTCGCCATAGGCCATCGAGATGCCGTTGCCGCCCATGGCGTTCATGGTGTCTACAAAAAGTGGGTTGCCCATCATGCGGACTTTGACGCCCTTGAGGTCAGCCGGTGTGGTCACTTTCTTCTTGGTGTACAGGCTGCGGGCGCCGCCGTCCATCCACCCCAGGCCCACCAGACGCGCCGGGCTGTTGGTCACTTTATCGAGCAACTCGGCGCCGATGGGGCCGTCGATGACCGCGCGCATGTGCGCAACATCACGGAACACAAAAGGCATGTTGAACACATCCACGTCGGGCACCACAGGTCCGACCACACCGAGCGAAATCCGCACGATCTGGATGGCGCCAATCTGCGCTTGCTCCACGGTTTCCTTCTCTTGGCCCAGCACAGCGCCGGGGAACATTTGCATCTTGATGCGGCCATTGGTGGCGGCTTCTAGCTTCTTGCCCATGTTCTCTACGGCCACCACGGTGGGATAACCAGCGGGGTGGGTGTCGGTGGCTTTGAGTACGACGTTTTGGGCCAGGGCGCCCAGGGACGTGCCCAAGGTGGCGGCGGCAATGGCGGTGGCAATCAAGGTTCTGCGAAAAATCATGGTGGTCTCCAGTTGAAAAAAGTTATTGCACTGACAAGGGAAAACGCGAGAAAAGAGGCTCAGCCAAGCCGCGTACACCGGGCTGAAGCACGAAAACTGCACCATCCAGGCTGGCATCGAAACCGTCAGCCGGTTTGCCGGGAATGATGGAAGTGACAAAGAGATGCTCTAACTGCGGCCCGCCAAAGGCGCACATGGCGGGTTTGGACACCGGCACCGCCAGCGAGCGCAGCAGCGTGCCCGCGGGCGAGAAGCAATGCACCAGGCCAGCGTCGTTGCCGCAAATCCAGTAGCAGCCGTCGGCGTCCACCGCGGCGCCATCGGGGCGGCCGGGCAGGGGCTTCATGTCCACCCAGGGCTGTTGCTTGCTGAGGGTGGCGCTGGCAACATCGAAATCAAAAGTCCAAATGGTCTGGCGCGAGGGGTGCGAGTCCGACAGGTACATGCGCTGCCCGTCGGGGCTGAAGGCCGAGCCGTTGGGCGTGATCAGCCCCGGCAGCTTGGGCGCGCTCAGGCCGTGTTCGTCCAGGCAGTACAGCACGCCGTCGGTGGCGGCCAGCGACATGTCCATTTGCATGCTGCCCACCCACAGGCGCCCGCTGGCATCGCAGCGCCCGTCGTTGAAGCGCATGTTGGGTGTGGCGTGCTGCACGCTGGCGAGCAGCTTCAGCACCGGGGTCTGCGCCAAGGTCACTTCAAAAACGCCACTCTCCATGGCCGCGATGACGGTGTTGCGCGTGCTCAAGGCAATGCAGCCCACCCGCTCGGGCAGCGTCCACGATTGCTGCGTCTGGCTGGCCCAGTCCAAGCGGCGGATGCTGCGGCCTTCGATGTCCACCCAGTACAGCGCCTGCTCGGCCACCGACCACACCGGCGACTCGCCGACGCGGTCGCGGCTGGTGGACAACACCGTTGCAGCGGCCACGGCTTAGCTGCCTTTCTTGTGCGCGGTCATGGGAATGCCGCTGAACAAAAAGCCACCGCCCTGGAACTGCACTGCGGGGTCGTTCAGGTCGGGCTCGGGCGTGCGGGCGTACACGGCTTCTTTGAACACGTCGGAGCTGTCTTGCGGCACAAAGCCGACGTGGCGCGCGCCGCTGTTGTCGTACCAGCGCACCGCGTTGTCGGACACACCAAACACAATGCTGTGGCCCAGCACCGGCGTGCTCAGGCAGGCGACGATGAGGCGGTGCAGGTCGTCGTAACTGAGCCAGCTGGCCAGCATGCGCCGGTCTTTGGGCTCGGGGAAGGAGGAGCCAATGCGCACGCAGGCGGTCTCGATGCCGTAGCGGTCGAAGTACATGCGCGAAAGGTCTTCGCCAAAAGCCTTGCTCACGCCGTACAGGCTGTCGGGGCGCGGCGGGTGGCTGGTGGTGATGGTTTCGCTTTGGCGGTAGAAGCCGGTGACGTGGTTGGAGCTGGCAAACACGATGCGGCGCACGCCGTGTTTGCGCGCTGCCTCGTACAGGTTGTACATGCCCAGGATGTTGGCCTGCAGGATTGGCTCGAACGGGCCTTCCACCGAAATACCGCCAAAGTGCACCACCGCCTGGCAGCCCTGCACCGCCGCATCCACCTCGTGGGCCTGCGCCAGGTCGGCCAGCACAATTTCCTCGCCAGGCTGTGCGCTGCCCAGCGCCTCGCGGGTGGCGGCGCGGTCGGACAGGCGCAGCACATGGCAGTTGTGTTTGAGGCGGCTGCGCATGGCTGCGCCCAGGCCACCGGCGGCGCCGGTCATGAGCAAGGTGGAATGGGTTTTGATCGCCATGGAGGTGAGAAGGTGCTTGCGTGGATGGGCCGGTGCGTGGGTCTGCCGACGGTTTGGTGGATGGGTTGGCGGGCCGTTGTTGGTGGTTGCTGGGCGGAGTCGTTTACGGGGCTTGCTTAGGGCTTGCTTAGGGCTTGCTTAGGGCTTGCTTAGGGCTTGCTTAGGGCTTGCTTAGGGCTTGCTTGTCAGTTGTATGTTGTCTGATGAGTTAAATTGTGGTTTACTCGAATTTCCACGTCAAGGCATTTTTCATGGACCCCAGGCAAACCCCTAGAAGCACCCCCGCCATGCCACCCAGCACCCCGCCCGGTTTGCAAGCGCCTTTGCCAACAGCGCTTGCGCGCCCGCGCCGGGTGCGCGGCTTGGTCAATGAAGTGATGGAAAGCCTGGCCGGCCAGATCCGTGACGGGCTGATTCAGCCAGGCGCCAAACTGCCCAGCGAATCGGAAATCATGGCACGCTTTGATGTCAGCCGCACCGTGGTGCGCGAGGCCATCTCCCAATTGCAGGCCAACCGGCTGGTAGAAACCCACCACGGCGTGGGCACCTTTGCGCTGGCGCCGCAACCTACCGAAAACTTTCAGATTGCGCAGGTGGACCTGGCCACCGTGTCCGACGTAATTCAGGTGCTGGAGCTGCGCATCAGTCTGGAAACCGAGGCCGCCGGGCTGGCCGCGCAACGCCGAACTGCGCACAACTTGGAGGCCATGCAGGCCATGCTGGACGCCTTTGCCCAGGCCCTGGCCAGCGACTCGGATGCGGTGCCCTCGGACTTTCAATTCCACATGGAAGTGGCGCGCGCCACCGGCAACCGCCACTTTGCCGACCTGATGACCTACCTGGGCACCATGATCATTCCGCGCACCCGCGTCAACACCGCCAGCAGCGCGCCCGAAGGCCGCAGCTTGTACCTGCAACGGGTGCACGGCGAGCACGAAAACATCTTCAACGCCATCCGCAACCAAGACGCCGAAGCCGCCCGCGCCGCCATGCGCACCCACCTGTCCAACAGCAAAGAGCGCCTCAAGAAGTCCCAAACCCAGAGCAACTGACGCACCAACTGA
>JBIIZY010000194.1:0-5437 GCA_044346035.1 Rhodoferax sp.
AAGCCCGACGCGTGGCAGTTTTGGCAAGGGCGCAGAAGCCGGTTGCATGACAGGCTGCGGTACTCGAAAGCGGAGGATGGGGGGTGGGTGCGGGAGCGGTTGGCGCCTTAGGTGGGGATTGCGGGCCATAGCGGTGGGTGTAGCCCACATCCGTCAGCCAGCCCAGGGCTTCTTGCTCAAGTTGGTCTTCGGTCACAAGGCTCCCCGGTCACCCTCAGGTCAACAGCTCAATGTAGGGCTGGTAGCTGTAACTGCGGTTTTTCTTCTGTCCTGTCATTTCGGTCACCATGCCCAATGCTTCCAGCAGCTGTACCGCGGCATTGGCCGTCGGGAAACTGGTGCCCAAGCTCCGGCGCACCCGCTCGATGGTGAAGCGCGGCATCATGGGCAGCATCTCAAAAAGCCGGTAGCTGGCGGGGCCTGCCTTGGGCGAAGCCAGCAGCATGCGCCGATGGGCTGCCACCAAAGTAGCAATGGCGACGATGCTGCGCTCGGCGTCCGTCGCGGCCTGGGTGACGCCGTCCAGAAAAAACGTCACCCACCCCTCCCAGTCCCCCTTGGTGCCGATGCCAGACAGCCGTCGGTAGTACTCGCCTTGGTGCTGCTTCAAGTAACCGCTGAGGTACATCAAGGGCTCGGGCAGCAACTGCCAATGCTCCAGCAGGGCCGCAATCAGCAACCTGCCAATGCGCCCGTTGCCATCCAAAAAGGGATGGATGGTTTCAAACTGCGCGTGGACCAAAGCGATCTTGACCAAAGGCGGCAAGCCTTTGTCCGGCGCGCCGTGGATGAACCGCTCCAGGTCGGCCAGCAAATCGGCCACCCGCTCGGGCGGCGGTGGCACAAACACCGCTTTGCCTGGCCGTGGGCCACCAATCCAGTTCTGCGACCGGCGCAACTCGCCCGGCTGCTTGCCTGTGCCCCGCACACCATCCATCAGCAGCCGGTGGGCATCGCACAACAGCCGCACACTCAAGGGCAGCCCAGCCGGGTCGCGCAGGTTGTGCTGCACCAGCCTGAACGCACGCAGGTAGTTGGTGACCTCTTCCACGTCGTCGGTGTTGGTAACCGCAAAGCCCGCTTCGGCGTCGAACAAGTCGGCCAACGAGGCTTGCGTGCCCTCGATCTGCGAGGTCAGCAGCGCCTCTTTGCGGATGGCGCTGTAAAGCAGCCAATCGACCGAAGGCACCAAGCCCGACACCCCGGACAGCCGTGCCAGTGCCATCTCTGCACCGCGATTGGCCTCCATGTAGCACTCCACGGCCAGCACCGGCTTGGTGGGTGGCAACGGGTTGGGTACGAATGCCTGCACGGATTCGTTCAGGGTGGTGGAGGTGGCGTAGGTGCCGGTGCGGCGCATGGTGTGAAAGATTTTTTTAATTGAAGGGAATCACATTAAATCTATCTTTAATACGGGGGGCAAGTGTGAAAGCGGGCTTGCATCGAAGCCACTTGCATTTCGGACGTTCAGGATGGATGGAGTTCTCGCATGGAGTTGGCCAGAAGCCCTGGACGGCAACAACTGTGGGCATCGCCGATCAGTGCGTTTGGCCGTCCTCGGGGTCGTCTTGCAAAACGACCTCATAGTTTTGCCCGCCGTAGAAAACGCCAATGATGGAGACGCACTCTGCATTCACATCGAAGGCTATGACGGCTCGCTTCTTGTAATTGGTGATTCGCAGTCCGGTACGCACGTCGTCGCGTTGGGTGCCCCGGTGTGGAAACGTGCTCAAGGTCTCGCAGTAACTCACGATCGCATCGGTATATCGTGCTGCAATCTCGGGCGAGGCCGCATCAGCGATGTACCGATACAGATCGGCAAGCTGGTCCAGAGCTTCAGGCGCAAAAACGACCCGATAAATCATCCCGTCTTGGCAATGGTGTGTTCTGCTGCGAGGCGAGCGCGGACTTGATCAAGGGTGACAGCCCGGCTGGGATCGGCTTTGAGCGCGTCATGTGCTGGCCCCACTTGGCCCTGCAGCCAACTTTCTACGGCGCGGTCGCGTGCCATCAGGACACGCAAGCCGTCGCGGATCACCTCGCTCTCCGAGGCATATTCACCGGATCGAACCTTGGTCTTGACGGCATCTGCCATTTCAATCGGCAACGTGATGCTCATTTGTTGGGTAGTGCGCATAGGAGATCCGAAAACATGGACAGGATTTAATCCTACTCGGTAACGCGTTGAGTGTCGAAGCCTCAGACAGTTTTCGGCATCAACAGCCGAGCACCAAATACTTGTACTGCGCAGCGTCCATGTTGGCGCGCAGCTTGTCGGCGGTGGCCCACAGCGTTTTTTTGATGTCGTCGAGCATGTGGCGGTGTCCCTAGGAACCAAGAAGGTTGGGTTGCGTTTGGGGATTATGGCGGGCAAGAACGGTCAGAAACGAGCAGCACCGGGCACCCCAGCGGGTAGCGAACTGGGTAGCGCGCTACGTCCTAAAACCGCCACACCTCACTCACCGGGTTGTCCACGTGGTAGTGCCCATCCACCGCATCGGCCAAGGGAATCGCACTGCCTGCACGCACGAACAACGGCAGCGTCTCCAGGGGCGCATCCACGGTATGGGTTTGGCCGGCGGCCAGGTGCGCGCCGGTGTGGAAGTTGACCCAATGCGCCGGACCCGCAGGCAGGTACACCGTTCGCGTGCGCTGGCCGGGGTGCACAACGGGTGCCACCAGTATGGACGCGCCCAGCATGAAGTCGTCGCAGTCGGCGTAGCAAGCCTCATCGTCCGGGAAGTCATAGAACGCGGGGCGGATGATGGGCTGGTGGGCCGTGGTGGCGCGTTCAAACAAAGACCACAGGTAGGGCATCAGGCGGTAGCGCAGGCGGATGGCGTTGGCCACCTGCGGCGTGACTTCGGGGTGCAGCCAGGGCACGTTGCTGATGTTGCCGGCCTTCCAGGAGTTCATGACCATGCGGGGGTTGAGGCTGCAGGCCTGCACCCAGCGCACAAACATTTCGGGGTCCGGCAGCGGCCCGGCAAAGCCGCCCACATCGTGGCCCACGTTGAACATGCCCGAGAGTGACATTTGCAGCCCGGTGCGGATGTTCCAGCGCAGCGTCTCCCAGCTGGTGGTGTTGTCGCCCGACCAGGTTTGGGCGTAGCGCTGCACGCCCGGCGCGCCACCGCGCGAGACGCTGTAGACCTGCGTCGTGCCGTCGTGCGCCACCTGGGCTTCCAGGCTGGCGCGGGTCATCAAAATCGCGTGCAGCGGGCGGGCGCGGTGCATGGGCATGGGGCTGCCAAAGCCGTGGCAGGTGGCGCCGTCGTCCATGATGGCGTACTCGTTGTTGTCGTTCCAGCCGACGTCGATGCCGTAGTCCAGCACCTGCGCCTTGAGCTGCGCTTTCCACCAATCGATGACGGCAGTGTTGCTGAAGTCCAGGTGCGAACCCACGCCATCCCAGAACTGCTCCACCACCGGCGCGCCGTGCTCGCCGTGCTGGATAAAGCCGCCGGCTGCCGCCACTTCGGCGTAGGCCGGGTGGTCGTCGAGCAAGCAGGGCTTGATGTTGGCAATCAGGTGCATGCCTTGGCGCTGGAACTTGGCGTTGAGCGCCTTGGGGTCGGGGAACTTGCTGTGGTTCCAGGTGAACACATAGCGGCGCTTGCCCTTGGACGAGTAGCCCGAGCCGTAATGGAAGGAGGAGCACGGAATGTTCTCTTGGCCGATACGGTCCATAAAGCCATCGAGCTGTGCCTGCGCGTCGGGCGCATCGGCCAGGCCCATGGCGGTTTGGCCGTAGCCCACCGACCAGCGCGGCGGCAGGTGGGTGCCGCCAATGAGCTGGACGAACTGGGCGATGACCTCGCCCGGCGTGCTGCCCACCATCAGGTAGTAGTCGAGGTCGCCGTCGTCGATCTCCACGTAGCGGAACAGCTCGTGGTAGTTGTCGTGCTCTTGGCCCAGGTCGAAGGTGCAGGCGGCCAAGGTGTCGTAGTAGATGCCCCACCACATGCCGCTGGGCGCGCGGGTCAGCACAAAGGGCCAGTGTTTGTACAGCGGGTCGCCGCTGTGGGGGTCGTAGCCCAAGGCGTCCAGCGCCAGCGTGCGCAGGCGCCGGCCATGCAGGTTGAGCGGGCCGGTCTTGTCGCCCAGGCCATAGTAGCGCTCGGCGCGGTCGCGCTCCAGGTAGTGCCGCACAGCCCCGGTGCGGCTGCTGGCAAAGTAGGCCGAGGTGGCGCGGTCGCGCACCAGCGGGCGGCCTTGTGCGTCTTGCCACTGCAGCGACAGCGGCTGCGTGTTGAGCGTAAGTTGGAGCGCCGGGGTGCGCAGCTTCACTTGGCCTGCGGCGGATTCCATCTGTGCAGCAGGGCAAGAAAAGCCGTTGAGGTCGTCGCGCTGGCGGCCGGTCCACGGAACATCGGTACCGGCCTGCGGTGCAATCGCCCAGGTGCGCGGCTCGCGGTAGCCACCGGCGGGGCACAAGCGCACCCGCACCATCTGCGGCTCCAGCACCTGCACAGAAAAAGTTGCGCCATCTGGCAAAGCGAGTTGGATACCTTGCGCGGTGCTGGAAGCCACATGGGCGGGTCCGAGTGGGTTCATAACAAAGATCCAAAAATGAGGGGAAGCCCGCCTGGCGGAGGGGTCAGCGCACGCCGAGGTTCAGATGCGCGCGCCGTCGGCATCAAAGCAGTGCAGTGCATCGATGGGCGCTGCCAGCCGCACCTGCTGCCCGGCACGGACCGTGGTCTGGCCGGTGCACACCACATCAAAAGCCACACCGTCGCCAATGGTTCCGTGCAGCAGGCTGCTGGCGCCCATTTGCTCGACGTGGCGCACCGCGTAGGGCAAGGCGCCAGTGTCGTCGATCAGCACATGCTCGGGACGCAGGCCCACGGTGTGGGTGTGCGCTGGCAACTGCGCCAACAGCGCGTCACCGCCTGCGCTGCGCAACACGTCGGCGGCCACCAGGTTCATGCGCGGGCTGCCAATGAAGCCGGCCACAAAGGCATTGGCCGGGCGGTTGTACAGCTCCAGCGGCGCGCCGACCTGCTCGATCTTGCCGGCGCGCATGACCACGATGCGGTCTGCCATGGTCATGGCTTCGACCTGGTCGTGGGTGACGTAAATCATGGTGGCCTGCAGCCGCTCATGCAGTTCGAGCAGCTCGATGCGCATGGACACGCGCAGCTCGGCATCCAGGTTGGACAGCGGTTCGTCAAACAAAAACAGCTTGGGCTCGCGCACGATGGCCCGGCCAATGGCCACCCGCTGGCGCTGCCCGCCGGAAAGCTGCGTGGGCTTGCGCTGGAGCAAGTCGCCCAGCCGCAGCTGCTGGGCGGCGGCGTTCACCTTCTGGGCCACAGCGGCCTTGGCCACGCCCATGTTCTCCAGGCCAAAGGCCATGTTGTCGTACACCGTCATGTGCGGGTACAGCGCGTAGGACTGGAACACCATGGCGCAGCCGCGGTTGGCGGCGGAC
>JBIIZY010000037.1:0-19092 GCA_044346035.1 Rhodoferax sp.
CTTCGTACAGCTTGCCCTGCGCTTGGTTGACCAAGTCGCCCGCTGCGTAGTGCGCCTGGCGCACCGTCTCCAGGTTCGCTTCGAGCTGGCGCAGGTCCGCCATGCGGGCCTCCAGTGCAGTTACGGCTGCCTGCCCTTCGGACTGGATGCGGGACTGCTCGGCCTGCGCCTCTGCGCGCTTAAGAAACCACAGCTGGTGCTGCTTGTGGGTGGCATCTGCTTGCAGGCGGTGGTAGGTCTGTGCGACCTCGGCTTGCTTGCCCAGCTTGTCGAGGTTCGCGTTGAGCTCACGCAAGATGTCTTCCACGCGGGTCAGGTTTTCGCGGGTGTCAGAAAGTCGGCTCTCGGTTTCCCGGCGTCGCTCTTTGTACTTGGAGACCCCCGCAGCCTCCTCCAGAAACAGGCGCAGCTCTT
This sequence comes from Rhodoferax sp., assembly GCA_044346035.1. Lineage (GTDB taxonomy): Bacteria > Pseudomonadota > Gammaproteobacteria > Burkholderiales > Burkholderiaceae_C > Allorhodoferax. The sequence continues at coordinate 415 of JBIIZY010000037.1, forward strand.
CGGGCTTGGATTCGATGATGCGGCTGATGGTGCCTTGCCCAATGATGGCGTAGGCGCGCGGCCCCAGGCCCGTGCCCAAGAACACGTCCTGCACGTCACGCCGGCGCACCAGCTGGTTGTTGATGTAGTAGCTGGAGCCGCCATCGCGCGTCAAGACGCGCTTGACTGCGATTTCGCCAAATTGGCCCCACTGTCCACCAGCGCGGTGGTCGGCGTTGTCAAACACCAACTCCACGCTGGCCCGGCTGGCAGGCTTGCGGTGGTTGGTTCCATTGAAGATAACGTCCTGCATGGACTCGCCGCGCAACTCGCTGGCCCGGCTTTCGCCCAAAACCCAACGCACCGCGTCCATGATGTTGGACTTGCCACAGCCATTGGGCCCGACCACGCCCACCAGCTGGCCGGGCAGCATGAAGTTGGTGGGTTCTACAAACGACTTAAAACCGGCAAGCTTGATGGAGTTGAGGCGCACGTGACGGGGAGGCTTGGTCTAAGCAATTGATTTCGAAAAAACCGCCAGCGGGTGCGGCCAGAGAGCAATGATAGCCTGCAGCGCTGGGCCATAATTCCGGCCCATGAACCCCCGCCTGGCCCTTCTGCAAGCCTATCCTTTTGAGCGGCTGCGAAAGCTCTTTTCCGCCGTCACGCCCAACCCGGCCTATGCGCCTATCAGTCTGGGCATTGGGGAACCCAGACACCCCACGCCCGATTGCATCAAACAAGCCTACTGCGACGCCATTGCCCAAACCGAAGGGCTTGCCACGTACCCAGGCACCGCAGGCGAGCCGCGCCTGCGCCAGGCGATTGCGGCATGGATCCAGCGTCGCTACGGTGTGGTGCTTCATGCCGACACCCAGGTGCTGCCCGTCAACGGCTCGCGTGAGGCCTTGTTCGCCATCGCCCAGACGGTGGTCGACGCAACACCCTGCGCGGGCGGTGCGCCCTTGGTGGTCTGCCCCAATCCGTTTTACCAAATCTACGAAGGCGCCGCGCTGCTGGCTGGCGCACAGCCGCACTTCGTTGCGCCTGTGGCCGCGCGCAACTTTGCGCCCGACTGGGACAGCGTGACCGAGGCGGTGTGGGAGCGCACCCAGCTGCTGTTTGTCTGCTCGCCAGGCAACCCCGCCGGTGCCGTAATGCCCTTGTTCGAATGGGAGCGGCTCTTTGCACTGAGCGACCGCTACGGCTTTGTGATTGCGTCTGACGAGTGCTATAGCGAGATTTACTTTCGCGAAGAACCGCCCCTGGGTGGCTTGCAAGCTGCACAGCAACTGGGACGCAGCGACTTCAAAAACTTGGTGGTCTTTAGCAGCCTGTCCAAGCGCAGCAATGTTCCGGGCATGCGCAGCGGTTTTTGCGCGGGCGACGCCAGCCTGCTCGCACGGTTTTTGCTCTACCGCACCTACCATGGAAGCGCGATGAGCCCGGTGGTGCAGGCCGCCAGCGTGGCCGCCTGGAACGACGAAGCACATGTGGTGGACAACCGCGCGCAGTACCGGGACAAGTTTGCGCAGGTCACGCCGCTGTTGGCCGGGGTGCTGGACGTGGCTTTGCCCGATGCCGGTTTCTACCTTTGGGCCCGGGTCGCCGGCAGCGACACCGACTTCGCCCGCGACCTGCTCGCTCTCTACAATGTGACGGTGCTCCCCGGCAGCTACCTCGCCCGTGACACCGAATCCGGCAACCCCGGTTCTGGCCGCATTCGCATGGCACTGGTGGCACCCACCGCCGAGTGCCTGGAAGCAGCGCAGCGCATCGTCGATTTTGTGAAATCCCGCTAACTCCCCTACCCCAAGAAAACACACCATGACACAACAACTGCAAGCCCTGATCGATGCCGCCTGGGACGACCGCGCCAACTTGTCTATGCAATCGGCCTCGGCCGAACTCAAGGACGCGGTCGAGCACGTCATTGCTTCGCTCAACACCGGCAAGTTGCGGGTGGCCACCCGCGACGGCGTGGGGCAATGGACCACCCACCAGTGGATCAAAAAAGCGGTGTTGCTGAGTTTTCGGCTTAAAGACAATGCCGTGGTGCGCGCTGGTGACTTGGGCTTTTATGACAAGGTGCAAACCAAGTTTGCGCACCTAGACGAAGACGCCATGAAAGCCACCGGCGTGCGGGTGGTGCCGCCAGCGGTGGCCCGCCGCGGCAGCTACCTGGCCAAAGGCGTGATTTTGATGCCCTCGTACGTCAACATCGGCGCGTTCGTGGATGAAGGCACCATGGTGGACACCTGGGCCACCGTGGGCTCCTGCGCCCAGATTGGCAAGAACGTGCACTTGAGTGGTGGTGTCGGCATTGGCGGGGTGCTCGAACCGGTGCAGGCCAACCCGACCATCATCGAGGACAACTGCTTCATCGGCGCGCGCTCCGAAGTGGTTGAGGGCGTCATCGTCGAAGAAAACTCGGTGATTTCCATGGGCGTTTACATCGGCCAAAGCACCAAGATTTACGACCGCGCGACGGGCGCTGTAACCTACGGCCGCATTCCCGCTGGCTCGGTGGTGGTGTCGGGCAACCTGCCCAGCGCGGACGGCAAATACAGCCTCTACTGCGCGGTCATCGTCAAGCGCGTGGACGCCCAAACCCGCGCCAAAACCTCGCTCAACGATTTGTTGCGCGACTAGGCCCACCGCAGTCCCTCATACGTACCGCCATGTCCCACGCACAAGCGCCCGGCACCATGGAGCGCATCTTGCGCTTGATGGGGGAAAAAGGCGCTTCAGATGTGTACCTCTCGGCCCACGCCCCGGCGCTGATGAAGATCAACGGGTTGTGCGTGCCCATCAACAGCCAGGTCTTGCCACCCAACGCACCGCGCGACCTGCTGGCCGAGGTGCTGCCGCCGGAAAAGCTGGCGCTCTTGGAGCAGCAAGGCGAGCTCAACATCGGTTTCCCGGTGGCCGGTGTAGGGCGCTTTCGCCTCAGCGCCATGCGCCAGCGCGGCTCGATTGCGGCGGTCATTCGCTACATCGCAGTCGAAGTGCCGCCCTTGTCCGCGCTGGGCGTTCCTGCGGTGCTGGGCGAGGTCATCATGGAGCGGCGCGGCTTGATATTGATGGTGGGCTCCACTGGCTCGGGCAAAAGCACCACCCTGGCGTCCATGCTCGACCTACGCAACGCCCGCGTGGCCGGGCACATATTGACGCTGGAAGACCCGATCGAGTTCTTGTTCAAAAACAAAAAGTCCATCGTCAACCAGCGCGAAATCGGCACCGACACCGAGTCGCTGGAGGTGGCGCTCAAGAATGCACTGCGGCAGTCACCCGACGTGATCTTCATTGGTGAAATCCGCGACCCGCAGACCATGTCGGCCGCCATTGCCTATGCGCAGTCTGGACACCTGTGTTTGGCCACCATGCATGCCAACAACAGCCACCAAGCGCTCAACCGCATTCTCAGCTTCTACCCCGTAGAGGTGCGCGACACGCTGCTGGGCGACCTTGCCGCCGCACTCAAAGTGGTGGTATCGCAGCGCCTGCTGCGCACCACCCAAGGCGTGCTGACGCCGGCAGTGGAAATTCTGCTCAACACCAAGCTCGTCGCCGATTTGATTGCGCAGGGCGACCTATTTGGTCTCAAAGAGGCGCTTGAGCAGTCCATGGCGGAGGGCTCGCAATCGTTTGAACAAGACATTGCCCGGCTGATCCGCGACGGCGTGGTGGAACGCAAAGAGGGCCTGGCCCACGCGGACTCGCCCACCAACCTAATGTGGCGCATGCAAAACGACTTTGGCCAAACCGCCCAGCCGCCCGCGCCCGCAGTGGAGGAGCCGGAGGTGGCTTTCACCGAAATTACCCTGGACGTGAAGCACTGATGTCAGACACCCTTGCGCTTGCCGAGCAGCTCATGGCCCTGGCCTCGGTCACACCCGACGACGGTGGCTGCCAGGCCTTGATTGCCCAGCATTTGGCTCCCTTGGGCTTTGCCTGCGAAACCATCGAGAGTGGCCCCGACGACTTCCGTGTGCGCAACCTGTGGGCCTTGCGACCCGCCCGCGCTGGCGCCAAGACGCTGGTGTTTGCCGGCCACACCGATGTGGTGCCCACCGGTCCACACGACCAGTGGCATTCACCTCCTTTTGTGCCCACCCACCGCGACGGCCGCTTGTACGGCCGCGGTGCCAGTGACATGAAGACTTCGCTGGCCGCCTTTGTGGTGGCCACCCGGGAGTTTCTTGCGGAGCATCCCCGGTGCCAGCTTGGCATTGGATTCCTCTTGACCAGCGACGAAGAAGGCCCGGCCAAAGACGGTACCGTGGTGGTGTGCCGCCTGCTGCAAGCGCGCGCGCAGGCCGTGGACTACTGCATCGTGGGCGAGCCCACGTCGGTGGAGCGCACCGGTGACATGATCAAGAACGGGCGGCGCGGCACCATGGGCGGCAAGCTCACCGTGCACGGCGTGCAAGGGCATATCGCCTACCCGCACCTCGCCAAAAACCCGATCCACATGGTGGCGCCAGCACTGGCCGAACTGACCGGCGTGGTGTGGGACCAGGGCAATGCATTTTTCCCGCCCACCAGCTGGCAGATCAGCAACATCCACGGCGGCACCGGTGCCAGCAACGTCATTCCGGGCGCGGTGGTGGTGGATTTCAACTTTCGCTTCTCCACCGAATCCACACCAGAGTCCCTGCAAGGCCGTCTGGCCGACGTGTTGGACCGGCACGGTCTGGACTACGACATCGCGTGGACTGTGGGCGGCTTGCCGTTTCTCACACCGCCAGGCGTTTTGGTGGACGCGGTGCGCAGCGCGATCTTGGCCGAAACCGGTCTGGAGACCCAGCTCTCCACCACCGGGGGAACCAGCGATGGCCGCTTCATCGCGCAAATCTGTCCGCAGGTGGTCGAGCTGGGGCCACCCAACGCCACCATCCACAAGCTCAACGAATACGTAGAGTTGGCGGACATCGAGCCGCTCAAGAACATCTACCGCCGGGTCCTGGAAAACCTCGACGTGCAGGCCAGCGCATGAAGCTGCGCGATTTGGTGCAGGCGGTGGCCCAGGCGCTGACCGCAGCCCAGCTTTCTTTTGGCCACGGCACCAACTGCGCAGAAGACGAAGCCGCCTGGCTGGTGCTGTGGGCGCTGGGTTTGCCGCTGGACACACCGCTGGACGCCGGGCAGGCGCACGCCGATCTGCTGCTGTCCGATGCGCAGTGCGCACAGGTGGATGCGCTACTGACCCAGCGCATCACAGAGCGCAAGCCGCTAGCCTACCTGACCGGCGAGGCTTGGCTGCAGGGCTACCGCTTTTATGTGGACGAGCGGGTCATCATCCCGCGCTCGCTGATTGCGGAACTGCTGGTGGGCGGCGGCATCGACTACTGGCTGCAAACCACAACCAGCATGGTTTTGGACCTGTGCACCGGCAACGCCAGCTTGGCCATCATTGCCGCGTCGGTGTTCCCCGACGTGCTGGTCGATGCAGCCGATATCTCACAAGACGCCCTGGAAGTCGCCCGCATCAACCTAGAGCGGCATGGCTTGCAAGAGCGCGTCAACTTGCTTCATTCCGATGGCTTTTCTCATGTGCCCAGCAGCTACGACCTGCTGCTGTGCAACCCGCCGTATGTCAATGCCCAGAGCATGGCGGCCCTGCCACCCGAGTTCCAGCACGAGCCGCGCATGGCCTTGGACGGCAACACCCAGGGCGGCAGCGACGGCATGGACTTCGTGCGTATGCTGTTGCGCGAGGCTCCCAAGCACATGCATCCGGGCGCGGTGCTGGTGCTGGAAATTGGCCACGAACGCCCCTTTTTTGAAGCTGCCTTTCCCACCTTGAATGTGGTCTGGCTGGAAACCAGCGCGGGCGAAGACCAGGTCTTGCTGCTCACGCGCGAAGCACTGTTGTCATGATCACACTCAAAAACGTCACCTTGCGCCGCGGTACCAAAGTGCTGCTCGACAGCGCGTCGATCACCCTAAACCCCGGAGAGAAAGTCGGCCTCGTAGGACGCAACGGAGCGGGCAAATCGTCCCTGTTTGCCTTGCTCAATGGCAGCTTGCACGAGGACGCAGGTGAATGCTATGTACCGCCGCAATGGCGCATGGGCCAGGTTGCGCAGGACATGCCAGAGACCGAGCAAAGCGCCACCGATTTCGTGCTTGAAGGTGACACTGCACTGCTTGCAGCACGCGCCGAGGTCGCCGCATCGGAAGCCACCGAAGACTACGACCGCATGGCGCACGCCTACATGGCCTTGCAAGATGCTGGCGAACACGACGCTGCGGCCCGTGCGCAGGCGCTGATTCTGGGACTGGGATTTAAGACCAGCGAGCTGGCGCGGCCGGTCAACAGCTTCTCGGGCGGCTGGCGCATGCGCTTGCAGCTGGCGCGCGCGCTGATGTGTCCTTCGGACCTGCTGCTGCTGGACGAGCCTACCAACCACCTCGACCTTGACGCGCTGGTCTGGCTGGAGGCCTGGCTCAAAAAGTACGAAGGCACCATGATCGTCATCAGCCACGACCGAGAGTTTTTGGACGCAGTGACGCAAGTGACCCTGCACATGGACGGCGCCAAGTTGGTGCGCTATGGCGGCAATTACAGCAAGTTCGAAGACATGCGCGCCGAGCAAATGGATCTGCAGCAAAACGCCTACGCCAAGCAACAAGACAAGATCGCCCACCTGCAAAAGTTCATCGCCCGCTTCAAGGCCAAGGCCAGCAAGGCCAAACAGGCGCAAAGCCGGGTCAAAGCGTTGGACCGTATGGAGAAAATTGCCCCGCTGCTCTCCGAGGCCGACTTCAGCTTTGAGTTCAAAGAACCGGCCAATCTGCCCAACCCAATGCTTTCCATGCAAGGGGCCAGCTTTGGCTATCCGCCCCCTGATGGCGCCGCCGAAGGCACGCCGCCGGTGGTCATCGTTCGCAACGTGAGCCGCTCGGTGTTGGCGGGCCAGCGCATCGGTATCTTGGGGGCCAATGGGCAAGGCAAATCCACCGTGGTGAAAACCATCGCCCGTGCTTTGGCGGTACAGGGCGGCGAGATCACCGAGGGCAAGGGACTCAACATCGGCTACTTCGCTCAGCAAGAGCTCGACGTCCTGCGTCCGCAAGACAACCCGCTGGAACACATGATCGGACTGGTACGGCAACTCAGCGCCCTGGGAAAGTTGCAAGGCCAGGCCACGCGCGAGCAAGATCTGCGCAGCTTCTTGGGCACCTTCAACTTCAGTGGTGACATGGTCAAGCAGGCCGTGGGCAGCATGAGCGGCGGAGAAAAGGCACGGCTGGTACTGTGCATGATCGTGTGGCAACGCCCCAACCTTCTGTTACTTGACGAGCCCACCAACCACCTCGACCTGGCCACCCGCGAGGCGCTGGGCATGGCACTCAACGAATTTGAAGGCACGGTGATGCTGGTCAGCCACGACCGCGCCCTGCTGCGCTCGGTCTGCGATGAATTTTGGATGGTGTCACGCGGTGGCGTGGCGCCTTTTGATGGCGACCTGGATGACTACCAACGCTACCTGCTCGACGAGGCCAAACGCCAGCGGGAAATTGCCAAAGACGAGGCCAAGGCGGCGGGCAACAGCGAGGTGCGCGCGGCAGCAGCTTCGCAAACCACCTCTGCAAGCGCCAACGGCGGGGCCGTCAGCACCAAGGGCACTGCAGGCGCAAAAGGCCCTGTTCACGCGACAGGGTGGGTCGACGCACCTTCGGCAGAGCAACGCAAGCGCTGGCACAAAGAATTGCAGTCGGTGGAGGCGCGCATCCACCTGCTGCAGGAAGAGGCCGCCGCCATTGAAACCCGTCTGGCCGCCCTGCCCGACCCCGCCGATATCGCGGGGCTGGCCAAACGCTTGCACACGCTCAACAGTGAACATGAGCAACTGGAAGAACGCTGGCTGGAACTCAGTGTGCTGGCCGAAGATGCGACTGCGCGCTAGAGCGGGCCTGTGTAGAAAAAAAGCCGCTCGCATACTCCGCGAGCGGCTTGGTCAGCGTGTCTAACGCGGTGAACCCGACACCGCAAAACAGCCTAAACCGTTCGGTCTTCAGGGAGCTTATGCAGTCTCGCCGTACACCGACACGGTGATCTCGACCACCACATCGGTGTGCAAGGCCACGCTCACGGTGCTGTCGCCAATGGTCTTGATCGGGCCGTTGGGCATACGCACCTGGGCCTTGGCGACCTTGTAGCCTGTGCGCACCAGCTCTTCGGAAATGTCCGAGTTGGTGACCGAACCAAACAGACGGCCATCCACGCCGGCCTTTTGGGTCAGCTTGAGGGTGGTGCCAGCCAGCTTCTCGCCCAGGCCTTGGGCCTCGGCCAGCTTGGCAGCGGCCACCTTTTCGAGCTCGGCGCGCTTGGCTTCGAACTCGGCCTTGGCAGCTTCGGTGGCACGGCGTGCGCGGCCGGTGGGAATCAGAAAGTTACGGGCATAGCCGTCTTTGACCTTGACGATTTCGCCCAGGTTGCCGAGGTTGACTACTTTGTCGAGCAGGATGATTTGCATGGCTCGGCTCCTTAGATCTTGTGTTGGTCGCTGTAAGGCAACATCGCCAGGAAGCGAGCGCGCTTGATTGCGGTGTTGAGCTGGCGCTGGAAGATAGCGCGGGTGCCGGTCAGACGTGCCGGAATGATCTTGCCGTTTTCCGCAATGAAATCGCGCAAGGTGTCGATGTCTTTGTAGTCAATCTCTTCCACACCGGTGACGGTGAAGCGGCAAAAGCGCTTGCGCTTAAACAGCAGGGATTGGGTGTTGCGCTTGGGGCGCTTGTCTTTGTTGAAGCGTTTTGGTCCGGGCATCATGGACTCCTAAAAAAGTCTTAAAAAAAATCTTGAATATTCAAAACCACCGATTTACCTTGCCGCGCATTGCTCAGAAAACCACTGAACTTCCACTCACTGCCGATGACTTGTTTGCCAAGCCGCTCGGCCAGTACCCCGAAAGCCAGCGCTTTGATGGCCACCTTCACTGTTCTGGGGTTGCCGCTGTCCAACAGCTGTGACTCGTGCTCGAGCCGCAATGTCAGCACCGGCAATCCTGAGGGCGTGTACCGCAGAGGTTCAACTTCTGCGATGCAGGCACTTAGAACAACTGAATTGGTGTGCACTCCAAGCTGGGCGGCGGCCCCTTAGGCCTGGTACTCGGACTGCTGCGTCTTGCGAGCGTCTTCGCGCTCCACCGTCTTCATCATGGAAGACGGTCCGGTTTCGGCCTTCTTCTTGAGCACGGTGAGGTGGCGCAACACTGCGTCGTTGAACTTGAACGCATGCTCAAGCTCGGCCATAACGGCTTGCTCGGCTTCGATGTTGATGCACAGGTAGTGGGCCTTGGCCAGTTTGTTGATCATGTAGACCAACTGGCGGCGACCCCAGTCTTCGACACGGTGGATCTTGCCGCCACCGGCGGTGATCATGCCCTTGTAACGCTCCAGCATGGCCGGAACCTGCTCGCTCTGATCCGGATGGATCATGAGGATGATTTCGTAATGACGCATTGGTACTCCTTGTGGATTTCCCAGCGAGTGGGGGTAAAAACCACCCCCGGCGTCAAGACAGGGTGTGGTAAGGTAAGCCCGCGATTGTAGTACGAAACCGCAGCCGCACTGTTCAGTCACGTGCCAGCCGATTGGACCGTCCCAGGAATTGACCACTGCGGTGGCATCTACCGCGGCTGCTTTGCGACTTCGCGCGCCCGCCGATCGAACGGGCGATCAATGTCAATGCCGACGAGAAACCAAACTCAGCAGCACGGTGGTCACCACGCCGGCAGCCACCCCAAAAATGCCAGCGGAAACCGGCTGAATGCCAAACCACAAACCGTCGTACGACAGCCGAAAAACCTGCCGCACGCTGCTGTGGTTGACCAACATGTAGTACAGCGTGACGCCCAGGCCCACCACCATGCCACCCACCGCACCGGCGCGTGTGGCGCCGGCCCAAAAAATGCCCAATACCATCGCGGGAACAAACGCAGCCGCCGCCAGCGAGAAGGAGGCGGCCACCAAGGACAGAATGCCCGCTGGCCGCTGCGCCGCGACATAGGCCGCAATCAGCGCAACCACAAGCAAGGCAAACTTGGACCACATCACCCGGCGCATCGCTTGTTCCTTGCTAGATTCGCCCCCAAAGTACATGTCGTGCGCTACCGCATTCCCAATGGTCAGCAGCAAACCGTCGGCCGTGGAGAGCGCAGCAGCCAGCCCCCCTGCTGCTACCAGCACCGACACCACGTAAGGAAGGCCACCAATCTCCGGAGAGGCCAGCATCACCAGATCCGGCCCCATTTTGATTTCGGCAAACTGCAGCAGCCTGTCACCGTTGATGTCCGCGTAGCTCAGCAACGAGGGGTCTCTGGCCCACTGCGCCATCCACGTGGGCAATGCGTCAAACGGTTGGCCCACCAAATTGGCCATCACCTCGTATTTGACCAGTACCGCCAGTGCCGGCGCAGACACGTAGAGCAGCGCGATGAACACCAGCGACCAAGCCACCGAGCGGCGGGTTTCTTGCACGCTGGATGTGGCGTAGAAGCGGGTTAGCAAATGCGGCAAGCCCGCCGTCCCGACCATCAGGCAGAACATCAAGGCCAAAAAGTTGGCACGCGAGTGCTCAAAAACGGCTTGTTCCTCGGGGGTTCCATCCGGGTTGCCCTCAAACGGTTTGGTATGCGGCACCATGCCGCCCATGGGGGTGGCGCGCTCGCGGTAATCGGCTGCCTGACTGGTCCAGCGCTCGGTGGCGGTCTGCGCGTCGCGCGGCAGCGCAGCCAACTCGCGGCGCACCGCGTTGGGCGCTTCGCCATCCACCTTTGCAGCGTCAAACGCGACCAGTTTGGCGCGCAGTTCTTGGCGCTCTGTTAGCAAAGCGCGGTCCACGTCCAGCAGCTTTTGATCGAGAGCGTCAGCACGCTGCAGGTAGGCTCTGGCCACTTCGTTTTCTTGGGGGGAGTGGATGATTTCCTGCTCCAGGGCGGCCACTTTTTGGAGCTGCTGTCCGTATGCCAAAGGCGCCAGCGGGTTACCGGTTTGCTTGTAGGCCAGCCACGATACGGGGATCAGGAACGCCAGGATCATCACCCAATACTGAACCGCCTGCGTCCAGGTCACGGCGCGCATGCCGCCAAGGAAGGAGCACACCAAAACGCCACCGAGTCCGAGCAGTATCCCGATCTCAAAATGCACGCCAGTTAAGCGCGAGGTAATCAATCCAACACCGTAAATCTGCGCCACCACATAAGTGAAGGAAACCAATACGGTGGCCATGGCCGCGATCAAACGGGGCCAACGTCCGCCGTACCGCAGTGCAAAGTAGTCCGGCAAGGTGTACAGGTTCAAGCGGCGCAGGTAGGGAGCAACAAACAGCGCAACCAGACAAAAACCACCAGTCCATCCCATGATGTACGCAAGCCCGCCAGGCTGGCCGCCTGCACCCGCATAGCCCTGCAAGTACAAGCCACCAGCCAGACTGATAAACGACGCCGCGCTCATCCAATCGGCGGCGGTGGCCATGCCGTTGTACGCCGCCGGAATGCGGCGCCCGGCGACGTAGTACTCGGCAGCATCGGCGGTACGCCCGTGCACGCCAATCACCGCGTACACCACCAAGGTGGCGGTGAGCATGGTGCCCGCGACCCAAGATCGCGGCATGCCCCCGTGCTCGGCCAACGCCAGCAGTGCCAAGAACACCAGCAGGCCCAATACCAGAGCAATGAAGCGCCGGTGCAATCGCGGCATGGATGGCAATCTCAAGGCGGGTGCCGGGCCACCTTGGTCGCCGCCATCCCGATCGGAGAGCACGGCGAAAACCACCACGATCAGCACAAAAATCAGCAGCGACCCTTGCGCTGCAAACCAAAACCCCACCGGCCACCCAGCGACCACCCACTGCAAGTCGTGGGCGAAAAACACGACCCCAAAAGAGGCGACGAACCACACCACCAACAGCACCGTATGCAGGCGCCAGCGGGTGGTGTGTTCGCCAGCAGTCATGGCGCTGCCAGTTGCTGCCAGGTGGAGATGACCGAGTCAGGGTTGAGCGAGATGGAGGAGATCCCCTCAGACTCAAGCCAGCGGGCAAAATCTGGATGGTCGCTGGGGCCCTGGCCGCAGATGCCAACGTACTTGCCCTGGCGTTTGCAGGCCGCAATGGCCAGGCTGATGAGTGCCTTGACGGCCGGATCACGCTCATCGAAATCGGCCGCCAGCAGGTCCAACCCAGAGTCCCGATCCAGGCCCAGAGTGAGTTGGGTCAAATCGTTGGAGCCGATGGAGAAGCCATCAAAATACTGCAAAAACTGGTCAGCGAGGATGGCGTTGCTAGGTATCTCGCACATCATGATGAGTTTGAGGTCGTTGTCGCCCCGACGCAGTCCGTGCTTTGAGAGCAGTTCAGTCACGCGCTGGGCCTGACCCAAGGTGCGCACGAACGGCACCATGACCTGCACGTTGGACAAACCCATTTCGTTGCGCACCCGCTTGAGCGCTTCGCACTCCATGGCGAACGCCTCGCCGAACTCCGCACTAAGGTAGCGCGCCGCGCCGCGAAAACCGAGCATCGGGTTCTCTTCTTCGGGCTCGTAGCGGCTACCGCCGATGAGTTTGCGGTACTCGTTGCTTTTGAAGTCCGACAGGCGAACGATGACCGGCTTGGGCCAAAACGCTGCCGCAATCGTGGCCACTCCTTCGGCGACCCGGTCCACATAAAAGCCGCGTGGCGACGCATGACCGCGGGCCACCGATTCCACCGCCTTTTTGAGGTCTGCGTCGATGTTGGGGTAGTCAAGAATGGCCTTGGGATGCACGCCAATGTTGTTGTTGATGATGAACTCTAGGCGCGCAAGTCCCACGCCTTGGTTGGGTAACTGGCAAAAGTCAAATGCCAACTGGGGGTTGCCTACGTTCATCATGATCTTGACCGGCACCTCCGGCATCACGCCACGCTGCACCTGGGAAACCTCGGTTTCCAGCAATCCATCGTAGATGTAACCCGTGTCTCCCTCGGCGCAGCTCACCGTCACCAGCATCCCGTCGCGCAAGGTGTCGGTGGCGTTGCCACAACCAACCACCGCCGGAATGCCCAACTCGCGGGCAATGATGGCGGCGTGGCAGGTACGCCCACCCCGGTTGGTCACCACACCGGCGGCACGCTTCATGACCGGCTCCCAGTTGGGATCGGTCATGTCGGTCACCAAGATATCGCCCGCTTGCACCTTGTCCATGTCATTGATGTGGTGCACGATGCGCACGGGCCCGGTACCAATCTTTTGCCCAATAGCACGCCCCTCCACCAGCACCGGCCCCTTTCCGACCAGCTTGTAGCGGTGCTCGACCTTGTCCGCCGCCTGGCTTTTCACGGTCTCTGGGCGGGCTTGCAAGATGTAGATGGCGCCATCTATCCCATCCTTGCCCCATTCAATATCCATCGGACGACCGTAATGTGCCTCGATGACCAAGGCATAGCGCGCCAACGTCTCCACATCGGCATCCGTCAGGGAGTAGCGGTTGCGCTGCTCGGGGGGCACATCGGTGGTTTTGACGAGCTTGCCGCTGGCGGCCTTCTCTTGGGCCGACGTGAACTCCATTTGCAACAGCTTGGAGCCCAGGTTACGGCGAATGATGGCGCGCTTGCCCGCGCGCAGCATCGGCTTGTGGACATAAAACTCGTCAGGGTTGACCGCGCCTTGCACCACGGTTTCGCCCAGACCGTAGCTCGATGTAATGAAAACGACGTCCGAAAATCCGGACTCGGTATCCAGCGTGAACATCACCCCAGCGGCACCGCGGTCCGAGCGCACCATGCGCTGCACCCCGGCACTGAGAGCGACCTCGGCATGGGCAAACCCCATATGCACCCGGTAACTGATGGCGCGGTCGTTGTACAGGGACGCGAACACCTCCCGGATTTTGTGCAGTACGGCATCTATGCCAACCACATTGAGAAACGTCTCTTGCTGTCCAGCAAAGGATGCATCCGGCAGATCTTCTGCCGTAGCCGAGGACCGCACTGCGAAAGATGCCTCGGCTGCGCCGCCTTGCAACACCGCAAACGCACCCCGGATGGCGGCCTCCAATGCCGCCGGAAACGGTTGTTGCTCCACCATGGCACGGATCTCGCTGCCTGCCTGGGCCAGCGCGCGAACGTCGTCGACATTGAGGCTGGTCAGGCGCTGGTTGATTTTTTCCGACAAGTTTGCGTGCTTCAAAAACTCGCGAAATGCATGCGCTGTGGTCGCAAAACCGGTGGGCACTTTGACGCCGTGGGGCAGGTTTGCAATCATCTCGCCCAAGCTGGCATTTTTCCCGCCCACCGCCTCGACGTCCGACATTCGCAAATTCTCAAAAGGCACCACGAGGTCCGTGGGGCTAAAAAGCGTCGACATAAAAAAGCTCCAGAGTTTAAAAACCGGTCGTTGCAGCGCGGCTGTGGGCTTTCTGTTGTTGTTTTTTTGGAAATTGAACCCACAGCAAGCGGTGCCATTGGGGATTCATTGTAGGGTGCTGATTTGCAGCCGAAACCGCCTCAGCACCATGCCCAACCGCTCCGTATTCTTCGTCTCCGACGGCACTGGAATCACCGCCGAAACCTTTGGCAACGCCATCCTGGCGCAGTTTGAAACCAAGGCGCGCCACGTGCGCCTGCCCTTTGTTGATACCGTAGACAAGGCCCACCAAGCGGTGCGCCAAATCAATCATGCAGCCGAGGTGGACGGGCGCCGCCCGATTGTCTTCACCACCTTGGTCAACATGGAGGTTTTGCGGGTCATCCAGGAGTCCTGCACTGGCATGCTGCTGGACATGTTTGGAACCTTTGTGCACCCACTGGAAACCGAATTGGGCCTCAAGTCCAACCACCGTATCGGTCGCTTCAGCGATGCCAGCAAAAGCAAGGAATACAACAACCGGATTGCGGCCATCAACTTTTCACTGGAGCACGACGATGGCCAGTCGAACCGTGATCTGGAGCAGTCCGACGTGATTCTGGTGGGTGTGAGTCGCAGCGGAAAAACGCCGACCTCCCTGTACCTCGCTATGCAGTACGGCCTGAAAGCGTCCAATTACCCGCTGATCCCGGAGGACTTTGAACGCCGCCAATTGCCAGCGGCGCTGGTACCACACAAGGCCAAGATATTTGGGCTGACCATTCAGCCAGAGCGTTTAAGCGAAATTCGCAACGAGCGCCGACCGAACTCCCGCTACGCGTCCCTTGAGAACTGCCGCCACGAGGTCAGCGAAGCCGAGGCCATGATGCGGCGTGCCGGCATCCGCTGGCTGTCCACGACCACCAAATCCATCGAGGAAATTGCAACCACCATCTTGCAGGAGCTGCACCCCGAGCGGCTGGCGTACTGATACCCCACACCAAGGTTACAGGCCAATTGCAGCGATACCGGCTTTGGCGATCTGCGCGTCTTCCGAGGACTTGACACCGCTAACGCCCACCGCACCGAGGCATTGACCGTCTTTCATAATCGGCACGCCCCCTTCCAACATGCCTTCCAGTGTGGGGGCGCTCAAGAACGAGGCCCGGCCGCCATTGATCATGTCCTCATAGACTTTGCTCTCACGACGACCCAGGGCGGCGGTACGGGCTTTGGCGGGTGCAATATGCGACGACACCGGCGCTGCTCCGTCAAGCCGCTGCAACCAAAGCAAGTGGCCACCGTCGTCCACAATGGCAATGGTCACAGCCCAATGGTTCTTCAAGGCCTCCTCCTGGGCAGCGTTGGCAATGAGCTTCAAATCAGCGAGGTCCAGGGCGGGTTTTGTCTTCATATCGGGTTCCATTGAGGTTTTTTGTCGGGGCCAGAGCATAACCTCGCATCGGCATGGCACCACCGGGCGCGTACCTGCGAACGCCCGCCTAACGCGGCTGATCCTGACCTTCGCTGCAAGCAGTTGTTGCGCCCTGCTGCCCATGCCCACCGCGCCGAACCACCGGATCAACCCCCATGGACTTCAGGGCAATCGCCCGAATTTGCTGGTCTTTGACCGCCCCGCGCCCTAGAATTCCTCGTACCCACTTCGTGGGGTTTATTAGGAGCAATCGCAATGACTGATCGCATTGGCACACTGGTGGCGGATTCCGGCTATGGCGTGTCTGCCGAGCAGCGCAACAAGGTGTTGCGCAATACCTATTGGCTTTTGTCTTTAAGCTTGGTCCCCACCGTGCTGGGTGCCTGGTTTGGTGTGGCAACGGGCGCCGGGCAGTACCTGTCGGGTGTGCTGGGGTTGGTGGTGTTTTTGGCCGGCGCGTTCGGCTTCATTTATGCCATCGAAAAAACCAAAAACTCCGCTGCCGGCGTACCGATCCTCCTGGGCTTTACGTTCTTTATGGGCCTGATGCTCTCCCGCCTCATTGAGCATACGCTCGGCTTTAGCAACGGCTCCGAGCTGATCATGACCGCATTTGGCGGTACTGCCGGCGTGTTTTTGGTCATGTCCTCTCTGGCTACCGTCATCAAGCGGGATCTGTCGGGCATGGGCAAGTGGCTCTTTGTCGGCGTCATCGTCCTGCTGGTGGGGTCGGTGATCAATGTGTTCGTGGGCTCCACCGCCGGCATGATGGCGATCTCCATGGCCGCAATTGGTATCTTTAGCGCCTACATGCTGTACGACATCAAACGCATCATCGATGGCGGCGAGACCAACTACATCAGCGCCACCTTGGCGCTGTACTTGGACGTCGTTAATGTGTTCCAAAGCCTGCTGGCACTGCTGGGGCTGTTTGGCGGCGAACGCGACTGAAAAGACGCGCCACTCCAGGAAAAAGGTCCAGTCGGGCCTTTTTTCTTTGGTGCGTTCGCAGCATTCTTGGCTCAACCATCCCGGACAATTGCCGATAGTGACCTATGCCGCTTGATCAGTGCCCATGACCATCCGTCCTTTCATAATCGTTTTGGGTCTTTTGCTCGCCGGATGCGATCTGGAGGCTTTGCTGGCCGATCCCAAGGTGGTGCAGCGTGAAGCTGACGCGCGCGCCATTGGCAGTGCCTGCCGCCATGGCCTGCGCAGCATCGAAGACTGCTACGCCATGAACGAGAAGGCGTCCAAAGCCGCCGTGTTTGCTGGCTGGAAGGAGATGGACCAGTACATGCGGGACAACAAGATTGACGGCATCGAGCCCAAGGGTATCAAGCCCAGCCAAGCACCGCTGGTTGCGGCTGGCGAAGAGATCGTCGAGGCCACACCCAACAAAACGGAAAAGGCCGACGCAGACCCCAAGAAGCCCTCGGGCAACGCTGGCAAGCCCGCTGCAAAAACCGACTCCAAAGCAGAAAACAAGGCGTCCTGAGGCCGCGACCCTAAACCGCCGGCGCAGCGCCATCAAACGCCGGCGCCCAGTTGGGCTGGCACTCAAATACCGCAATGCTTTCCACGTGGCTGGTGTGCGCAAACATATTGACCACACCCGCATGGGTGCACCGGTAGCCTGCGGCATGCACCAACACAGCCGCGTCGCGTGCCAAGGTTGCCGGATTGCAGCTCACGTACACGATCCGCTGTGGCGCACGCCAGTGGCCGTGTTGTTGCGGCGACTGGCGCAGCGCAGCGAGCGCATTGACCAAGGCGAAGGCGCCTTCGCGTGGTGGGTCGACCAGCCACTTGTCTGCACTGCCGTCGGCCACCAAAAGCGGCGCGTCCATCTCAAACAAGTTGCGTGCCACAAAGGCGGTAGGCGCCAGCGCCTTGCGTCCGGACTGTGCTGACTGGTTCTTCGCAAAGTTTTCGCGTGAGCGGGCCACCAACGACTCGGCACCCTCGACGCCCAGCACTTCGCCCGCGACGGTGGCTAGCGCCAATGTGAAGTTTCCCAGACCGCAAAACCAGTCAATAACCCGCTCGTGCGCGCCCACCTGCAACAGACTGACAGCACGCGTCACCAAGGCCCGGTTGATCTGTGGATTGACCTGGGTGAAATCAACCGGTCGAAACGGCATGGTGATGCCGAACTGCGGCAAACGGTAGGCCAAGGCTGCGGTGGCGTGTGCCTCGGGCTCGTCCAAAGGATGCACCGTCTCTGGCCCCTTGGGCTGCAGCCACCATTGCACCCCTGGGTGGGCACGGGCAAACGCGTGCAAGCGAGCCAAGTCGTCCGCACTGAGCGGATCCATGTGGCGAAGGACCAAGGCGGTCACAGGCACGGCGAGGTCCGGATCGCCAATGGCAAACTCGATCTGCGGCAAGCGTTCTTTGGCGTCCATCGCGCCAATAAGCCCGCGCAAGGGGAGCAACATGGCGCTGAAATGCGCGGGCAGTACAGCGCAGCTTTTGATGTCGGCCACGAAGTGGCTCTTGCGCTCATGAAAGCCAATCAGCACACTGGCCTTCTTGCGCACGTACCGCACCGACAGTCTGCCCCGGTAACGGTAAGCCCAAGACGGTCCTTCAATCGGTCGCATGACATGCTCGGGACGCACCTTGCCGATGTGGACCAACTGGTCTTCGAGCACCCGTTGTTTGATTGCGACCTGCGCCCCCATGTGCAGGTGCTGCATCTTGCAACCGCCGCAAGCGCCTTCGTGCAACCCAAAGTGAACACAGGCCGGAACGACCCGCTGCGATGACTCACGGTGAATCAGCGCCACGCTGCCTTTGTCAAAGCTGCTTTTGCTGCGGTGGATGGTCGCGCTGACGCGCTCGAACGGAAGCGCCCCTTCAATGAACACCACCTTGCCATCGGGCCGGTGGGCAATGCCCTGCGCCTCCAGATCGAGCGACTCG
>JBIIZY010000190.1:0-5634 GCA_044346035.1 Rhodoferax sp.
CACAAATTCGGGCGAACAAATCGGTCTGGTCTTTGGCGTAGACCAGCACCTGCAGGCCCTCGCCCACGGGGGAGCGGCGCACCCGCACGATGGGCTCAGTGGTGTGTACGTGGCGCGAAAGCTGCTTGGTGTGCCAGGCGATGTCGGCGGCGTCGTGGCGCATGAAGTAGCCCACATCGAGTGTGTCCCACAGCGACTTGTGTGCCTCAAATGGCATGGCGTAGAGCGCAATCATTACCAGGGCTTCGCGCTTGCGGGCTTCCACCTCGGTGTCGGGGTCGATAGCGCGGCCACCCAGTGCACGGGTGGTGTACTTGTACAGGTCTTCGAGCAGCTTGCCTTTCCAGGCGTTCCACACCTTGGGGGAAGTGCCGCGGATGTCGGCCACGGTCAGCAGGTACAGCGCGGTCAGGTACCTCTCGTTGCCCACGCGCTTGGCAAAGTCGCTGATTACGCTGGGGTTGCTGAGGTCGGACTTTTGCGCGATGCGGCTCATGGTCAGGTGCTCGCGCACCAAAAACTCAATGAGTTTGGTGTCTTCGCTGCCGACGCCGTGCTGCTTGCAAAAGCGCCGGGCCTCGGTGGTGCCCAGCTCGGAATGGTCGCCCCCGCGCCCTTTGGCGATGTCGTGAAAGAGCGCGGCAACGTAGAGCACCCAGGGCTTGTCCCAACCAGCGGCCAGTTGGGAGCAAAACGGGTACTCGTGGGCGTGCTCGACGATGAAGAAGCGCCGCACGTTGCGCAGCACCATCAGGATGTGCTGGTCCACTGTGTATACATGGAACAGGTCGTGCTGCATCTGCCCGACGATGCGCCGAAACACCCACAGGTAGCGCCCCAGCACCGAGGTCTGGTTCATCAGCCGCATGGCGTGGGTGATGCCTTCGGGCTGCATCAAGATCTTGCGGAAGGTCTCGCGGTTGATCGGGTCGCTGCGGAACTTGGCATCCATCAAGTCACGCGCGTTGTACAGCGCGCGCAAGGTCCGTGCCGACAGGCCTTTGACGCCTACGGTGGTTTGGTAGACCAAAAAGGTTTCCAAAATGGCGTGGGGCTCGCGCCGGTACAGGTCGTCACTGACCACGTCAATGGCACCGGCCTTGTCGTTGAAATGCTCGTTGATGCGGTGCGGCGCATGGGTAGAGGGGTTGAGCCGCTCCTCAATATTCATCAGCAAAATTTGGTTGAGCTGGCTTACCGCCTTGGCGGCCCAGTAGTAGCGCTTCATCAGCGCCTCGCTGGCCCGCACAAAGCCTTTTTTGCCGGTGCCGGGCTCGCTGGACTGGTAGCCAAAGGATTCGGCGACTGCATTTTGCAAATCAAAAATCAGCCGGTCCTCGCGGCGCTTGGCCAGCAGGTGCAGCCGGGCGCGGATTTGAAACAACAGCGACTCATTGCGCTGGATCTGCCGCACCTCAAAGGTGGTCGCCAGCCCGTTTTTGGCAAGTTCGGACCAGTTCTGCCCGTAACCCGCCGCCTTGGCCACCCACAGAATCACCTGCAGGTCGCGCAGTCCGCCGGGCGACTCTTTGCAGTTGGGTTCCAGGGCATAGGGCGTGTCCTCAAACTTGGTGTGGCGCTGTTGCATCTCCAGGGTTTTGGCCACAAAGAATGCACGCGGGTCCATGGCTGCAAAGAAAGCGCCCTGAAATGCCCGAACCAAGGCGGCATTGCCGGTCACACAACGGGACTCCAGCAATGCGGTTTGGATGGTGACATCCCGCGCCGCCTCGCTCAAACACTCGCCCACAGTACGCACGCTGGAGCCGATCTCCAGGCCCACGTCCCAGCAGGCGCCGATAAAGCGCTCCAGGCGCGCCTTGAGCAGCGGATCGGACTCGGCAGACATGCCGTCGGGCAGCAACACCAGCACATCAACATCGGACTGCGGAAACAACTCCGAGCGCCCGAATCCGCCCACCGCCATGAGTGCAAACGGGTCGCCAAGGTCGGCCAGATTCCACAGTTGGACCAGCGTACGGTCGGCCAGTTGCGCCAGCTGGCGCAGTGCCACGCGCACACTGCGGGCGGAGGCGCCGCGGCTGACCATGGCCTCTTGCAGTTGCTTCTTTTGCGCGCGGTACTGCGAACGCAGCAGGGCAATGTCGGTCATGGCAGCGTCAGGCCGCAGAGCTTACAAAAGCGGGGGTCGCAGGGCTTCCCGCCGAGAGCGTCAGCACCTCGTAACCGGTGGGCGTGACCAGCACCGTGTGTTCCCACTGGGCTGACAGCGAGTGGTCTTTGGTGACGATGGTCCAGCCGTCTTTTTCGGGGCCGTCTTTGATTTCCTTTTTGCCCGCGTTGATCATCGGTTCGATGGTGAAGGTCATTCCTTCGACCAGCTTCTCCAAGGTGCCGGGGCGCCCGTAGTGCAGCACCTGGGGCTCTTCGTGGAACACCTGGCCGATGCCGTGACCACAAAACTCGCGCACCACGCTGTAGCCTTGGCCCTCGGCAAACTTTTGTATGGCTGCGCCGATATCGCCCAGGTGCGCGCCCGGACGGACCATTTTGATGCCGTGCCACATCGCGTCGTAAGTGACCGCGCACAGCCGCCGGGCGGCAATGGAAGGCTCGCCGACGAAGAACATGCGGCTGGTATCGCCGTGCCAGCTGTCTTTGATGACGGTAACGTCGATGTTGACGATGTCGCCCTTTTTGAGCTGCTTGTCATTCGGAATACCATGGCACACCTGGTGGTTGACGGAGGTGCAAATCGACTTGGGGTAGGGTGTGTTGCCACCGCCGGTGTAATTGAGCGGCGCGGGGATGGCGTGCTGCACTTGGGTGATGTAGTCGTGGGCGAGGCGGTCCAGTGCATTGGTGGTCACGCCGGGCTGGACAAACGGGGTGAGGTAGTCCAAAACCTCGGAGGCCAGTCGGCCCGCCAAGCGCATGCCTGCGATGCCCTGTGCGTCTTTGTAAGTGATGCTCATGCGCGCAATTATCCCATCGGGTTTTTGCGTAGGGCGGCGGGTAAAATTTGCGGCTTTCCAGCCCACACCCAGGCCCGCACAGTGACCTTGCACCTATCGACATTCGAGGGCGGAAACGCCTTGAGCAGCTTTCGGGTTGCGCAACTTCTTCCCCGTTTGCAAGCGATCCACGGGAAGGTCAGTTTCCTCTCGGCCCGCTTTGTGCATTTGGTGGCCACCGAGACACCGCCCAGCGTAGAACTCACTGAAAAGCTCGCGGCCTTGCTTTCCTACGGAGACCCTTACCGTGCGGCGCCAGACGGCCCGACCCTGTTGGTGGGCCCGCGCTTTGGCACCGTGTCGCCCTGGGCCTCCAAGGCCACCGACATCGCCCGCAACTGCGGGCTTGCGGTGCGCCGGGTGGAGCGTTTGGTGGAATACCGCATCGGCCTCCAAGGCGGCATGCTGTCCAAGCCGGTGTTGGGTCCGGAGTTAATGCGCCAGATAGCCGACCTGCTGCACGACCGCATGACCGAAAGCGCCATGGCCGAGCGCGCACAGGCCGCCGCCTTGTTCCAGACCTTGCAGGCCGCGCCCATGGACCATGTGGATGTGCTGGGTGGCGGACGCGCCGCGCTGGTGCAGGCCAACACGCGCTTTGGCCTGGCGCTGGCCGATGACGAGATGGACTACCTGGTTGCGGCCTTCACCACGCTGGGCCGCAACCCAACGGATGTGGAGCTGATGATGTTTGCGCAGGCCAACAGCGAGCACTGCCGCCACAAGATATTCAATGCACGCTTCACCATCGACGGCGTGGAGCAAGCGCACAGCCTGTTCGGCATGATCCGCCACACCCACCAGACCTCGCCCCAACACATGCTGGTGGCGTATTCGGACAACGCCTCGGTCATGGAAGGCGCGGTGGTGGAGCGTTTCATGGCCGCTGCGGCTTCAGCAGCTCCCAATGCGGCAGTTTCCGGTACGGCTGACGCCGGTGCAGCAGTTTCCGGTACGGCCAACGCCGGTCACGGCGCAGCCCCAAGCCAAGCGGTCGGCGTTGCGCGCTACCAGAAGCAAGTGGCAACCCAGCACATCCTGATGAAGGTGGAAACCCACAACCATCCGACCGCCATTTCGCCGTTCCCTGGCGCGTCCACGGGCGCGGGCGGTGAAATTCGCGACGAGGGCGCAACCGGGCGCGGCTCCAAACCCAAAGCCGGGCTGACCGGGTTTACCGTGTCCAAGCTGTGGGGTGGCGGCGGCGATGCGCCCGGTGGCAAACCAGAGCATATTGCCAGCGCACTGCAGATCATGACCGAGGGCCCGCTGGGCGGCGCCGCCTTCAACAACGAGTTTGGTCGCCCCAACCTCTTGGGCTACTTTCGTGAGTACGAGCAAACCGTGACCAGCGACCTTGATACGCTGCAGCGCGGTTACCACAAGCCCATCATGATTGCCGGCGGCCTGGGCGTGATCGATGCCAGCCAGACCCACAAGATCGCATTCCCAGCGGGCAGCCTGCTCATCCAACTGGGCGGTCCAGGCATGCGCATCGGTATGGGCGGCAGTGCAGCCAGCTCCATGGCCACCGGCGCCAACGCGGCGGAGTTGGACTTTGATTCGGTGCAGCGCGGCAACCCGGAGATTGAGCGGCGCGCGCAAGAGGTGATCAACCAGTGCTGGCTGCTGGGGCAGGGCAGTGGCAACCAGCCCGGCAACCCGATTCTCGCCATCCACGACGTGGGCGCCGGCGGCTTGTCCAACGCCTTTCCCGAACTGACCAACGATGCAGGTCGCGGCGCCCGCTTCGATTTGCGCGCGGTGCCACTGGAAGAAAGCGGCATGGCACCCAAAGAAATTTGGTGCAACGAAAGCCAGGAGCGCTATGTGCTGGCGATTTCGCCGGAGTCGCTGGACCTGTTTCGCGCACTGTGCGAGCGCGAGCGATGCCCGTTTGCGGTGGTGGGTGTGGCTACCGAGGCGCGCGATTTGCTGCTGGTGCAGGGCGACAGCAGCGCGGCCACAGACCCGCCGCACGGCGCGCAGGCGGCCGTGTCCCCTGGGGCACCCGCTGTGGCAGCGGCTGCGGCGGATGCAAGCGCGGCGGTACACATGCCCATGGATGTGCTGCTGGGCAAGCCACCCAAGATGCACCGGGAGGTGCAGTCCGTGGCACGCACCTTCAAGCCACTGGACCTGGCCGGCGTGGACTTGCAAAAAGCGGTCATCAATGTGCTGTCCCACCCGACGGTTGCGTCCAAGCGGTTTTTGGTGACCATCGGCGACCGCACCGTGGGCGGTCTGACCCACCGCGACCAAATGGTGGGGCCCTGGCAGGTGCCAGTGGCCGATTGCGCGGTCACATTGGCGGACTTTGCAGGCTTTGCCGGTGAGGCCATGGCCATGGGCGAGCGCACGCCGCTGGCCGTGGTGGACGCACCCGCGTCGGGCCGCATGGCGGTGGCGGAGGCCATCACCAACTTGCTGGCCGCGCCGATTGAACTCCCGCGCGTCAAGCTCTCCGCCAACTGGATGGCCGCATGCGGCGAGCCCGGTGAAGACGCTGCGCTGTACGCCACGGTCAAGGCTGTGGGGCTGGAGCTGTGCCCGGCATTGGGCATCTCAATTCCGGTGGGCAAAGACTCGCTGTCCATGCGCACGCACTGGACGGCGCCGCAAAGCGCCGGTGGCGCCACACGCAAAGTGAGCTCGCCGG
>JBIIZY010000189.1:0-5634 GCA_044346035.1 Rhodoferax sp.
AGTGCAAGCTTGGAGACGGTGTAAGAAAAATAGTCTGGGTTGAGGTTGAACACCTTTTGGTCCAGCACATGCAGCACGCTGCACGCGCCAGCTGCGCTGTCGGGTGGCAGGTGCTGGGCCAGGTGCTGCGCCAGCGCCAGAGGTGCCAGCAAATTCACTTCGAGCTGCTGGCGCGCCGCCTCCATCGAAAACGCGTCGGCGCGGTCCTCCTCGAACGTCGATGCGTTGTTGACCAGGCAGTGCAGGGTACCGGCCTGCGCCACGATGTGTGCCACCATGGCGGCGCGCTCGGCTTCTATGGCCAAATCGGCCTGCACTGTGTGCGCCACGGCACCCTGGTCGCGCAGGCTTTGCACCAGCTGCTGCGCTGCCGCTGCAGAGCGCTGGTAGTGGCACCAAACGTCCCAACCGGCCTGCGCGAAATGGCGGCACAAGAGCGCACCCAGGCGCTGTGCGCCGCCAGTGACCAGCACCTGCTTACGCATCGGCGTGTCCTGGCGGGTCTTGTACCAACAGCGTGGTGCCGCTGATGCTGGGATCTTGCAATACCAGCAGCACCGCCGCCGTGGCATCCAGCGCCGAGGTGGTCACACCTGCAGGCAGGGGGCTCTGGATGCGGCCTTGCAGGTGGGCCAGGGTTTCGCCCTTGAGCATGGGCGCGGTGAGGGTGGTTTCGGGCGCAATGCCCACCACCCGCACCAGCGGCTGCAAGGCCAGCGCCAACATGCTGTTGGCCGCGTCCAGCGCCGCCTTGGAGAGGGTGTAGCTGACAAAGTCAGGCGTGGTGTTCCACACCTTTTGGTCCAGCAAATTAACCACCACGCCGCGCGCGTGCGGGTCGGCTTTGGAGCGCTTGCCGATGTGGGTGTGCAAAGCTTGGCTGATCAGGATGGCCGCGCCGGCGTTGGAGCGCATGTGTTTTTCCATGGCTTCGAAGCTGAAGGTGGCCGCCGTGTCGTGCTCGAACGTGGAGGCGCAGTTGACCACTGCATCCAAGTGGCCAAACTCTGCCAGCACCGTAGGCACCAGGTTGCGCACCGCCGTCTCATTACCCAGGTTGGATCGAAATGCCGCAGCACCGGGCGTCAGCTGCGCGCACTCTGCGGTGGTGCGCCGCGCCTCTTCCACCGAGTCGCGGTAGTGCACGCCGACGCGCCACCCGTTGGCTGCCAGCTTGAGCGCGATCTTGCGTCCCAGCCGTTTGGCCGCGCCAGTGACCAGCACGGTCGGTACCCCGTGCGGGGGCAGGGCGTGCGCTTGCGGGGCAGGGTGGGGAACCAAAGGAGTGGCAGACATTGGGGGACAATCCGGCGCGACATGACAAGGCGACCGAGTTTAACGAAGACCCCGCAGCACGCAGCGCGTGCGGTCGACGACGGACATGGCGCGGCGCTGGAGCGCGCCATTGCGCAAGCCATAACCCAAGCCGGTGGCTGGATCGGGTTTGATCGCTTCATGGAACTGGCCTTGTACGCACCTGGTTTGGGTTACTACACCCGGGCTGCAAACCAGATCGGTGCCATGCCCCATGGCTGGCACGGGATTAGTAGCACCCAGCCGGGAGCGGGCAGCGATTTTGTGACCGCGCCCGAGATCACGCCGCTGTTTGGCCAGGCGGTGGCGCAGCAGGTGGCGCAGGCGCTGCAAGCGACCAACACCCGCGAAGTTTGGGAGTTTGGTGCTGGTACCGGCGCCCTGGCCTTGCAGTTGCTTGATGCCTTGGCGGCCATGGGCCAGCGCGTGGACCGCTACACCATCGTGGACTTGTCCGCCACCCTCAAGGACCGCCAACGCCATACGCTGGCCGCGTATGCAGACAAGGTGCAGTGGGCCACCGAGTTGCCACCCGAAATGCATGGTGTGGTGGTGGGCAACGAGGTGCTTGATGCGATGCCGGTGCAACTGCTGGCACGGGTGCAGGGCGTGTGGTACGAGCGCGGCATAGTGCAGGACTCCCAGGCGCCGCGCTTTGTGTGGGCCGACCGTCCCACTGCGCTGCACCCGCCGCTGGAGGTCGAGGGCGACCACGACTACCTGACCGAAATCCACCCCCAGGCAGAAGCGTTTGTGCGTACCCTGGCCGAGCGGCTGCAGCGCGGGGCGGTGTTTTTGCTGGACTACGGCTTTCCCGAGGCCGAGTACTACCACCCCCAGCGCCACATGGGCACGGTGATGTGCCACCGCGCCCACCAGGCCGATGGCGACGCCCTGGCCGACGTGGGCTGCAAAGACATTACCGCCCACGTCAATTTCACTGGCATCGCCCTGGCCGGGCAGGACGCGGGCTTGGAGGTGCTGGGCTACACCAGCCAAGCGCACTTTTTGCTCAACTGCGGCTTGGCCGAGCGCATGCAGGCCGCAGCCTTGCCGCAGCGCGCCAGCGCCCACAAGTTGCTCATGGAGCACGAGATGGGCGAGCTGTTCAAAGCCATTGGATTCGTCAAGGGCGCGGCCTTTGACGCCATCGGCTTTTCCCGCGCCGACCGCAGCTACCGCCTGTAAGCGGCTTTCTTTGGGCTGTATCTCGGCCCTGCAATCAGGGTAAGTACCGAACTACAAAACCGCTTTTGGAACCACAATCGCCACCAACAAAAGCGGTTTTGGAGCGGTTTGCATGTCGATTCAGTTGCTGGCGAACTCACTCGGGCTGTCGGTATCGACGGTCTCGCGTGCGCTCAATGGCTACGCCGACGTCAGCGCCACCACCCGGCTGCGGGTGGAGCAAGCCGCCAAGGCCATGAACTACCAGCCCCACCCGGTAGCGCACCGCCTGGCCACCGGTCGTACCGGCGCCATCGCTTTGATGACCTCGGTGCGCGCGGGCAATTTTCTGGACTCCACCTTTGCCGCGCTGCTCTCGGGCGCCGCCGAGGTGCTGCGCGAGCAGGGCTACTTCGCCATGTCGGTGGCGCTGCCTGCCGGAGACGGAGAGATCAAAGAAATGGAACGGCTGATCGACGGGCGCTTGGTGGACGGCGTCATTCTGGCGCGCACCCGCAGCTTCGACGCCCGCGTGACCCTGTTGCAAGAGCGCGGCGTGCCCTTTGTGACCCACGGCCGCACCGAGTCCAACGCGCCCCACGCCTGGCTGGACACTGACAACGAAGAGGCTTTTTTTCAGGCCACGCGCCGCCTGATTGCGCTGGGCCACCGTCGCCTGGCGCTGATCAACGGCCCGGACTTCATGACCTATGCCGGTTTGCGCAAGCGCGGCTTTTTGCGGGCCTGTTTAGACGCCGGCATCACCGGGCCCGACTGCGTGGATGTGCACTGCGAAGTCACCGCCAGCGCGGGCGAGCAAGCGGCCTTGCAGGTGCTGCAACGCAGCGCCACGTCTGCGCTGCCCACCGCCCTGGTCTGCGCGACCGATGCGCAGGCGCTGGGCGCCATGGCGGCCTGCCGCGCACGCGGGCTGCAGGTGGGCAAAGACATTGCGGTCACCGGCTACGGCAACACCGAGGCGGGTGCCTACGCCTCGCCACCGCTGTCCACCATTGAGCACGCCATTGTGGACAACGGGCGCCACCTGGCCGACATGCTGCTGGGCGTGATGGCGGGCAAAGACATCGCCAGCCTCAACCGGCTCGAACCCATCCACTTCATTGAGCGGGCTTCTGTGTGCCCCGCTCCCTGATTGTTGTTGACCAGCGCACACCGTTTACCCCACCGACTTACCACGAGGAGACCACCATGAAACTGAAGTCTGTCACCCTGCTGTGCTGCCTGGCCCTGGCCGGCTGGGCACAAGCGCAAACCAACGTCGTGTCCACCCAGATGCGCCCGGTCGAAGAAGCCGCCAAGGTTCGCACCATCATCCTCAATGGCGCACCGGACGCGGTCAACTTCATCCCCGAAGACGGCAACACCTACTTCACCCGCATGAAGGCCGAGCTGGGTGCCGCCCAGGGCAAGGTGCACGCCACGATTGCGCTCGATGGCGAGCTGGCACCAGTCAACCAAATTGGCGGTTTGTCGGACCTGGACGGCCTGCTCAAAACCCTCTCGGCCAGCCGCGAGTTTTCGCCTGCCGCCGTGGCACTGGGTAAGTTCGGTGGCAAAAACCAGCGCTTCATCCCGCTGATGACCAACACCTTTCAAATGGTGGCCAACAAAAAGGCGCTGCAGTACCTGCCCAAGGGCGCCAACATCAATGCCTTGACGTACGACCAGCTGACCGCCTGGGGCAAAGCCATGAAGGCCGCGACAGGCGAGTCCAAAATTGGCTTTCCGGCCGGCCCCAAGGGCTTGATGCACCGCTACTTCCAAGCCTCGTTCTACCCCAGCCACACCGGCGGCATCGTGCGCACCTTCAAGGGCGCTGACGCCGAAAAGGGCTGGGCCAGCCTGCGCGAACTGTGGAACTACGTGAACCCGCGCTCGACCAGCTACGGCTTCATGGAAGAGCCGCTCAAGACCGGCGAAGTGTGGGTGGCTTTTGACCACACCGCGCGCTTGCTGCCCGCCCTGATGGAAAAGCCCGCTGACTTTGTGGCCTTCCCGGCACCCGCCGGTGCCAAAGGCCGCGGCTTCATGCCGGTGATGGTTGGCATGGCCATCCCCAAGAACGCCCCGGACCGTGCAGCCGCCGAGCGCGTCATCGACCACATGACCAAGCCGGCCACGCAGGCCTTGATCATGAAAGAGATCGGCTTTTTCCCGGTGGTCAAGGCCAACCTGGGTGAGCTTTCGCCCGGCATCCAACTGGCCTCGGACGGCATGAACGCAGTGTTTGCCGCCAAGGACCGTGTGGCCAGCCAGCTGCCGGTGCACCTGGGCGCCAAGGGTGGTGAGTTCAACAAGGTCTATGTGGACACTTTCACCCGCATCGTGCTGCGCAAGGAAGACATCAAAACCGTGCTGGCCGAGCAGGGTAAGGTGCTCAATGACTTGGTGCAAGAAACCGGGGCGCCTTGCTGGGCACCTGATATCTCCAGCAACGGCCGCCCCTGCTTTGTGGACTAAGTTGTAGCGCAACTCCATGCACTCCGACTCCAAGCGCACACCGTACCTGCTGATTGCGCCCAGCGTGGCGTTTCTGCTGGTGCTGTTTGTCTGGCCGCTGGCGGAGACGGCGTTGATGGCGTTTCGCACGCCCGACGGCGTCTGGACCACCCAGTACATCAGCAAGATGACGGGCGACCTGAACTTCTCGGTCGCCCTGAAAAACACGCTGATTCTGGTGGCCATCATCGTGCCGCTGCAGATTTGCGTCGCCCTGTCCATGGCGATGATGCTGCAAAAGCTGGAGTGGGGGCGCATGGGTTTTTTGTACATCTGGACCATCCCGCTGGGCGTTTGCGATTTGGCCGCGGGCCTGGCGTGGCTGGCCATCTTCACCGACCGGGGTTACTTCAACTCGGTGCTCAACGCGCTGGGGCTGGTTGATGGGCCGGTGGCTTGGCTGAGCTACAGCAACCCGGTGGCGCTGTTTGTGTGCGTTATCTTGGCGGAGATTTGGCGCGCCACCTCCATCGTGCTGGTTATCTTGGTGGCAGGTGTGCAGCTCATTCCCAAGGAGTACAACGAGGCCGCCGAGGTGTTTGGTGCCAAGCCCTGGACGCGTTTTGTCAAGATCACCTTGCCACTGCTCAAGCCCAGTTTGCAAAGCGCCTTGATTTTGCGCACCGTGCTGGC
>JBIIZY010000191.1:0-5595 GCA_044346035.1 Rhodoferax sp.
GTGCTCGCGCCCACGCCCGTAGACCACGTGCACGATACGAAAGCGCCGCCCGATGATGAAAGCCCGGCGAAACAGGCCCTTGACCTGCTCGGGCGTGGCGTTGGTGGCCACATCGAAATCTTTGGGGTGCAGGCCGAGCAGCAAGTCGCGCACCGCGCCACCCACAATGAAGGCCTCAAACCCGGCTTGCTGCAGCGTGCCCACCACGTGGATGGCGCGCTCGTCGACCAGGCTGCGGTCGATGCCATGCACCTCCACGGCGATCTCGGTGCGCTTGCCGAAGGGGTTTTTTGTTGACGAACGGCTGGCGCCGCCGAGCAGCTTTTCTATGAACTTCTTTATCAAATCAGGGTCCTTGGCAGGGTCTGCCGCAGCTTAGGAAAAAAGGTCGAGTATGCGCCAACCACGCTCGGTGGCCAGCGCGCGCAAAGGCACATCGGGGTTGGTGGCCACGGGCACATCGGCCTGCTCCAACAGCGGCAAATCGTTGATGGAGTCCGAGTAAAAGGTGGTGTGGACTTGGCTCCAGTCCAGCCCGCGCGCGGCCAACCACGCTTCCATGCGCCGCACCTTGCCTTCGCGAAATGAGGGCACGCCGGCGATCTCGCCGGTGTACCAGCCACTGCCGCCCGGCGCGTCGTCACGCGCCAGTGCAACACCCAACAACTCGGAGACGCCAAAAGCCTGCGCAATCGGCCGGGTCACAAACTCGTTGGTGGCGGTGATGATGACCACCGTGTCGCCGGCGGCCTGGTGGGACTGCACCAACTGCAGGGCCTGGGGCAACAGGCCCTTTTTAACCACCTCTTCCATGTAGCGGGCGTGCGCAGCAAGGGACGCGGCCTCGCCTTGGCGCACGATGGCAGCAGTGGCAAACCGGCAGTAGGCGTGGATGTCGAGCGTGCCGGCCTTGTAATCGGCATAAAACGCATCGTTTTGGCGCTTGAAGGCAACCGGATCAGACCAGCCCAAGCCACTGGTGAACTCGCCCCACGCATAGTCGGAATCAAAGGGAATCAGGGTGTGGTCCAGGTCAAAAAGTGCCAGCCGCGGGCGGGCTGTGGTAGCGGTGTTTTGCATCAGGTGTTTTCCAGCATGGATTTGATAAGGGGGACGGTAATTGCCCGCTGGGTTTGCAGGCTGTAACCGTCCAAAAGTTCGAGCAGCTCCATCAAGCTGCCCAGATCGCGCGCGAAGCGGGTGAGCATAAAGTCCATCACCTCGTCGCCCAAGAACACGCCACGCGCATCCGCCGCTTGCCGCAACACGGCCCTGCGCTCGGGCTCGTTGAGCAACTGCAAACCGAACACGTGGCCCCAGCCCAGCCGGGTGCGCAAGTCATCGCGCAAAGGCAGGTCCACCGGGACCAGGGCTCCGGCTGCCAGCACCGGGCGCTGCACGGTCTGGGCCCGCACAAACCAATTGAATGCCGTGTGCTGCTGCGCTGGGGTGTAGCGGTGTACGTCGTCCATCAACACCGCCGCCCAACGCTCGTCAAATTCGGGCGCATCCAGCACCCCCGCGTCCAGCCAGCCCGCCCGCGCGCCCTGGGAGCGCAGGCCCTCGCGGGTGGCGCGTAGCAAGTGGGTTTTGCCACTGCCCTGCGGGCCCCACAGGTAGGTGGGAACCGGCTGGGGGCTGCGGGCACTGGCCTGGGCTTCCAGCCACTGGGCCAGGTGGGTGCGTACGGCGCTGTTGGGGCCGGCGAAAAAGTTGGCCAGCGTGGGGCCAACCGACAACCCGACATCTAGCGCAATTTGCTTCATCGGTTCAGGCCACGGCGCAGCGGCAAAGCACTGCGTCTGCGCCACAGCCTGCAATGGTGCCCAGGGACCCAAGGCACGCGCCGGTGGCGAGGGCAAGCGCAGGCAAATGGCATACAGGCATGGCGAAGTCGAACCCTTAAAATCAGCGCAAATTCTATTCGGGTCCGACGCCGGTCCCACCACCCCACCCTCCCATGACGCAAGCCCCCACTCCCACTCCCCTGTCCTACAAAGACGCTGGTGTCGATATCGACGCCGGTGACGCGCTGGTCGAGCGCATCAAGCCCCTGGCCAGAAAGACCATGCGCGAAGGGGTGCTGGCGGGAATTGGCGGCTTCGGTGCGCTGTTTGAAGTGCCCAAGCGCTACCAAGAGCCGGTGCTGGTCAGTGGCACCGACGGCGTGGGCACCAAGCTCAAGCTGGCATTTGAGTGGAACATGCACGACACCGTGGGCATCGACCTGGTGGCCATGAGCGTCAACGACGTGCTGGTGCAAGGTGCCGAGCCGCTGTTTTTTCTGGACTACTTCGCCTGCGGCAAGCTCGACGTGGACACCGCCGCTGCCGTCGTGGGCGGCATCGCCACGGGCTGCGAGCGCTCGGGCTGTGCCCTGATCGGTGGCGAAACCGCCGAAATGCCCGGCATGTACCCCAGCGGCGAGTACGACCTGGCAGGCTTTGCCGTGGGCGTGGTTGAAAAATCCAAAATTCTTACCGGCGCGCAAGTGCAGCCCGGCGACATGGTGCTGGGCCTGGCCAGCAGCGGCGTGCATTCCAATGGCTTTAGCCTGGTGCGCAAATGCATTGAGCGCGCGGGTTCAAGCCTGCCGACCACGCTGGACGGCAAACCGTTTCGGCAGGCGCTCATGGAGCCCACCCGGCTGTATGTCAAAAGCGTGCTGGCTGCGCTGGCGGCCTACCCGTGCGGCGCGCAGGCAGGCAAGGGTGGCATCAAGGCGCTGGCCCACATTACCGGTGGCGGCTTGCTGGAAAACATTCCACGCGTGCTGCCCGCTGGCACGGCGGCACAGCTGCAGCAAGGCAGCTGGCCACAGACCGGGCTGTTTGCTTGGCTGCAGCAGACTGCCGGCATCGACAACTTGGAGATGAACCGCACCTTCAACAATGGCATCGGCATGGTGGTGGTAGTCGATGCAGCCCAGGCCGAGGCTTGCGCCGAAACGCTGCGCGCGCAAGGCGAAACGGTGTACCGCATCGGCGCCATTGCAGCGCGCGGTGACGGTGCTGCGGTGCAAATCGGCTAAGCGCGGCGGCTGGGAATCGCAGCGCCAAAACGGCGCCATCGTAGGCAATGCCTGCGTCAAGTGCGCGCTTTGGGAAGGCGCGATCCACCGGTGCGGCCAGCGTTACGCGCGGTGCGGCGCGCGGTCCTTAGGGTTGCGCGCGGCGCAAAAGGGCCTGCACCCGCTGGGCAATGGCAGGGCCATCGGCCAAGGTTGCGGCACTGTTCAGGTAGCGCGTGAGGTCGGCCAGCGCTTGTTCTGGCTGCCCCAATTGGGCGTACACCAAACCGCGGTCGCGGTACTCCGAGGCCACATCAGGAACCAACACGATCAAACGGTTGATGGTGGCCAGCAGGCGGGTCCAGTCCTCCTGCGTTTGGTAGATTTCTTTCAGGTTGCGCAGCATGCGCGCAATGATGTCGCGCGGTGTGTCACCCTGCAGGTAGGAGTCCAAGGTGGCATCGCTGGGCCTGCCGGTGGCGCCCTGGAACGCGGCAAGCTTTTCGGCCAAGTCCTCCCGGCCCAGCGAGCGACCAGACACCGGATCCATCACGGCCTGCCCCATCGGCAGGCCCACCTTCACCAGAAAATGGCCGGGGAAACACAGGCCCTGCACCGGCAGGCCCAGACCCTGCGCCAGCTCCATCCAGAGCACCGCCAGCGACACCGGGATGCCCCGGCGGGTTTGCAACAGCATGTGCATGAAGCTGTTGTCGGGCTCGTAGTAGTCGTTGACGTTGCAGGCAAAGCCGAGTTCGCCAAAGAAATAGTGGTTTAGGGTGCGCAGTCTTTGCAGCGGTGCCGCGTCGCGGGGCAAACGGCGCTGGACGCGCGCTTGCATGCGGTCCACCTCGCACAGCACTGCTTGGATGTCGATATCGGGGTACTCGTCTTGCGCGAGACTGGTGGCCGCCTCCAGCAAGGCAAAGTCGCCGTTGCTCTGCACCAAAGACGCAAAGTACTGCAAGGGAGTCGGTTGGGCAAAGCGAATGGCCATGGTTGACACCGCGCGAAGTTAGCGACGCAAAAACTGGCGCGGCTTCAGTCCCGCTGCCCAGACCGCACCCAGGTACACCACCACCGCACCGCCGAGCAGCCCAGCCATCAGCCCGATGCGCTTGAGACTTTCCGCGCGCAAGGCGATCCAGTCAAAGCCTTGCGCAACCCACAACAGGTACACCACCAGCAAAGCACTCCCGGCCAGCACCTGCAGGCCAAACCGCCACCAGCCCGGCGCCGGCCGGTACGAGCCCCGGCGCACCAGGCCCACCAGCAACCACAAGGCGTTGACCAGCGCGCCCACACCAATCGACAGCGCCAAGCCCGCATGCTGCAGCAGCGGAACAAACACCACATTGAGCAACTGGGTCAGCACCAACACCACCAGTGCAATGCGCACCGGGGTTTTAATGTCTTGTTTGGCGTAGTAGCCCGGAGCCAACACCTTAATGGCTACCAGCCCCACCAGACCTGCGCCCCAACCCATCAAGGCCAGTGAGGTTTGCTGTACATCGTGCGCAGTGAAAGCCCCGTAGTGGTAGAGCGATGCCACCAGCGGCTTGGCAAACAGCAGCAGGCCAATGGCGCTGGGCACGGCCAACAGCACCACCAGGCGCAGGCCCCAGTCCAGCAAAGATGAGTAACGCTCTGCATCACCCACGGCGCGGGCCGACGCCAGCTGCGGCATCAACACCACGCCCAAGGCCACGCCCAGCATGGCGGTGGGAAACTCCATCAGACGGTCGGCATAGGTCAGCCAGCTCACGCTGCCAGTGGGCAGGTGGGACGCAATCTGGGTGTTGATAAGCAAAGACACCTGCGCCACGCTCACCCCCAAAAGGGCAGGCAGCATCAGGCTGCCGATGCGCCGGGTTGCCGGGTCCTGCCAAGCGCTCTTGAGACCCGATGCGCCCACTGCGATACGGGGCAGCAAACCTAGGCGAAGCAGGGCCGGAACCTGGATGGCCAGTTGCAGCACGCCCCCGACCACCACCCCCACCGCCATCGCAAAAATCGGCTCAATGCCCCGCGCCCTGAACCAGGGCGCCAGCAGCCAGGCCGCCAAAATCATCGCCATGTTGAGCAGCACCGGGGTGGCGGCGGCCACGGCAAACCGCCTCCAAGTGTTCAAAATACCCGAGGACAGCGCCACCAAGGACATGAAGCCTATGTACGGAAACATGTAGCGCGTCAGCGCCACCGCCGCGTCGTACCCTGCCGGGTTCTTCTGCAAGCCGCTGGCCATGGCCCACACCAAAACAGGGGCGGCCACCACACCGAGCGCGCAAGTCAGCACCAAGATCCAGGTCAGCAAGGTGGCTACGTGGTCGATCAGCTGCTTGGTGACCTCGTCGCCGTGCTGCGCTTTGCTGGCCGCCAACACGGGCACAAATGCCTGGCTGAAAGCGCCCTCGGCAAACAGGCGCCGAAACAAGTTGGGGATGCGAAACGCGACATTGAACGCATCGGTCATGGCGCTGGCGCCAAAGGTTGACGCCATCAACAACTCCCTGACCAAGCCCGTGATGCGGGAGACCAGCGTCAGCAAGGAAACCGTGGAGGCAGATCGGATGAGGCTCACGCGC
>JBIIZY010000192.1:0-5556 GCA_044346035.1 Rhodoferax sp.
GCGGCCCTGGTGGAGTTGTTGCCCGGTGCCACCGCGGCGGGCGTGCTGGCGCAGGTGGCCGCACCGTTGGTGCGCGATGTGCTGGCGTTTGAACACCAGTCGTTTGCGCCGCTGCGCGCGGCGTTTGCGGCCCGCGATCTGCTGCTGGGGCGCGCGGTGCAGTGCACCGATGGCACCACCGGCACCGCCTGCGGTGTGGATGTGGACGGCGCTTTGCTCGTGCATACTGCGCACGGACCCAAAAAAATCCGCAGTGCCGAAGTCAGCGTGCGACCGCTCGCCCCGACGCCCTCTCTCTAGCGCCTTCACCATGCGTTTGTTTTTGTTTGTCTTGCTTCTCGCCAACGCAGCGTACTTTGCCTGGAGCCAGCAGTGGCTTGCGGGTTGGGGTGTGGGACCTGTCAGCCAGCGCGAGCCCCAGCGGGTGGCGCAGCAGGTGGCACCCGATGCCCTGCGAATCCTCAGCGCAACGGAGTTCCAAAGTTTGCAAGAGCAGGCCACCCAGCAGTGTTGGCTTGCAGGCCCTCTGGAGCCCACGCAGTTGGACACCTTGCGCGTGGCATTAGAGGCTGCGCTGCCGCCAGGGTCGTGGGTGTTTGAGAGCGTCACCCAGCCGGCGCGCTGGGTGGTGTACCTGGGTAAGTTTGCCAACCCACAGGCACAGGCCAAAAAGCGCGCGGAGCTGGCTGCCTTGGGCATGCCCCTAGAGCCCTTGTCGAATCCGGATTTGGAACCTGGCTTGTCGCTGGGCACGTTTGACAGCCAGGCCCAAGCCCAAGCCCACATGAGCCAGCTGGCCCAGCGCGGCTTGCGCACGGCGCGGGTGCTGCGCGAGCGCGAGCCAGTGCAAACCCAACAGCTGCGCCTGCCCGCGCTGCCGCCTGCGCTTTTGCCCCAACTGGCTTCGGTGCGACAAGCCCTGGGCGAGACCGCGCTACAAGCCTGCCCCTGAGGCCAGCGAGCCGCTTACCGCGCGGTTGAGACCGGCATACCAACCGGCCCGTCGCTGGCGGAAAACCGCACGGTAAAGCAGGTGCCCGGTGGCGTTTGTCCGGGGCGGCTGTCTTCCAGTGTGACCTCGGCACCGTGCTGGCGTGCGATTTCGAGCACGATCGGCAAACCCAGACCGGAGCCATCGGCCTCGTTGCCCAACGCCCGGTAAAACGGTTGGAACACCAGCTCCTTTTCGGCCGCTGCGATGCCCACGCCGGAGTCTTCCACCTGCAGCACCAAGGTCCGGCTAAACGGGTCTACCAGCACCCGTGCGGTGATAACGCCGGGCTTGTCGGCTTGCGAGGGTGTGTAGTTGATGGCGTTGTCCACCAGGTTACGCACCAGTTCTTTGAGCAAGGTCGCATTGCCTTGCAGCCCGGTGCCGGGTGCGCCCGGTTGTGCGCCCTCGTAGCCCACGTCGATGTGTTTTTCCATGGCCCGGGGCACGCAGTCGCGGATCACGTCCATGGTCAGGCGGGCCAGGTCACAGGATTGGTGGTTGAGTGCCGTGCCGCTGCTCTCGGCCCGTGCCAAGGCCAGCAGCTGGTTGACCGTGTGGGTGGCACGGATGCTAGAGCGCCCGATCTGCCGCAGCGACTGCTTGAGGTCTTCGGCGCTGCCGCCTTCGCGCTGTGCCAGGTCGGCTTGCATGCGCAGGCCCGCCAACGGCGTTTTGAGTTGGTGCGCGGCGTCGGCCAGAAAGCGCTTTTGCGTGGCAATGGACTCCTTGAGCCGCATCAGCAAGTCGTTGACCGAGGCCACCAGGGGCACAACCTCCATGGGTACTGCTTCGGCGTCCAGCGGGCTCAGGTCATCGGGCTTGCGGGCGCGGATGCGCTCCTCAAGCCGGTTCAAGGGCTTGATGGCCTGCACCAGCGCCAGCCACACCAGCAGTACCGCCAGGGGCAGCACGACAAACTGCGGCAGCATCACGCCCTTGACGATCTCGGTGGCCAGCACGGAGCGCTTTTCCATGGTTTCGGCCACCTGCACCAGGGCGGGCCGCTCATCGGGCAGACCCAAGCGCACCCACATGTAGGCGACTTTGAGCTCGGCCCCCTGGAACTCGGTGTCGCGCAAAAACACCTGGCCCGCAGGCACCTTGTCTTCATCGGTCGGGATGGGCAGGCCGCGCTCACCCGCCAGAAACTCCCTTCCCGGCCCCAGCACCTGGAAGTACACCGCGTCGGTTTCGTCTGCGCGCAACAACTCCCGCGCCGGCAAGGGCAGCACAAACTGGGCGCGTTGCTGGTTGACGGTGATCAGTTGCGCCAAGGCGTTGACGTTGTATTCCAGTGCCCGGTCAAACGGCTTGCCCGCAATGCCCTGCGCCACCAGCCAGGTCAGCACCAGACTGATGGGCCACAGCAGCAGCAAGGGCGTGAGCATCCAGTCCAGGATCTCCCCGAACAAGGACCGCTGCTCGCGCTGAAAAATCTTCATGTGTCAGCAAACGCTGGGCACGGGTCTGGCACCCAGTGCGCGGGTTGGGGGCAACGTTGCACCTCGCACAGCCACTACGGTTGGATTTTTTCCAGGCAATAGCCCAGGCCGCGCACCGTGGCAATGCGGATGGGGCCCTTTTCAATCTTCTTGCGCAGGCGGTGGATGTAGACCTCGATGGCGTTGTTGCTGACCTCTTCGCCCCACTCGCACAGGCGCTCCACCAACTGGTCCTTGCTGACCAGGCGCCCGGCGCGCTGCAGTAGTACTTCGAGTAAGCCCAGTTCACGCGCAGACAGCTCCACCATCTTGCCGTCGATGGTGGCCACCCGCCCGGCCTGGTCGTAGGTCAGTGGCCCGTGCTTGATGCTGCTGCTCGACGCGCCCATGCCACGGCGCACCAGGGCACGCACCCGGGCTTCGAGTTCTTGCAGGCTAAACGGTTTGGCCATGTAGTCGTCGGCCCCGTAGTCCAGGCCTTTGACGCGTTCGTCCACGCTGTCGGCGGCAGTCAGGATCAGCACCGGCAGTGCAGAGCCGCGCCCGCGCAGCTTTTTGAGGACTTCTAGGCCGTGCATTTTGGGCAGGCCCAGGTCGAGGATGAGCAGGTCAAACTCGGTGTTGGTCATCAAGGCAGCGTCGGCCTCGGAGCCGCTGGCAACATGGTCCACGGCAGCACCTGCGCTGCGCAGTGCGCGCAGCAAGCCGTCGGCGAGCACCTGATCGTCTTCCGCAATCAATATCCGCATGCTTGTCTCCTCGGTCTCGCGGCATTCTAGGCCTGCACTTTGCGCCCTAGGCACTGGCCGTACCCCCGTTTACCCGCAGTGCCGCGACAGCTCGGCCCCAAGCCGCGTGTTCGCACCGGCCGGGTTACGAGCGTGGTGCGTCTTAGGCGCCCACGTAAGCCTCCAGGCCCAAGAGCACCACCGTGGCGACTTCGTCGCCGATGGCTGCGCGCAATTCGGCTTCGGTCTGTGCCACGGCGGCTTGGTAGGCGGCCAGCCATGCCAGGCCGGTGGCGGTGAACACCACGCGGCGCGCGCGGGCGTCGCTGGGGTCGCCCTCGCGCTGGACCATGCCCCAGGCCTCGCACTGCGTGACCAGTGCCCCCATGGCCTGTTTGCTCATGCCAGCGCGCTGCGCCAAGTCGGTCAGGCGGGCCCCCGATTCGGGCAAATGCCGTGTGATGTGGATGTGTGCCGCGCCGACTTGCGCGCGCGCCGCCAGGTTGGACAAGCCCAGCGGCACGTCAGGGTCCTGCGCCATGCAGGCCAGCACCCGCGCTTCGAACTGCGCGCTGGCCCGACGCAGCCAGTGGCCCAAATGGCTTTCGCGCCAGGCGTCGGCGGGCTTGTGGGTGCCAGGGTCCATGGTCAAAATGGTAATGCAAACTGACTAAAAAAACAGTTTACTGACTTCAATGCATAGAGATAAACTACTGTTCAAGCATCCAGCCTGTGATTAAAAGCAGAGCTTGAAGAGATTTCAAACCGTTGATTTTTAAGGAGATTTTCATGGACGCACCCGTCAAAGGCATGGCCGCCAACAGCGAAAAAGCCAAGGCCCTGCAAGTGGCACTGGCCCAAATTGAGAAGCAGTTCGGCAAGGGCACCATCATGCGCCTGGGCGAGGGCGAGGTGATTGAAGACATCCAGGTCGTCTCCACCGGCTCGCTGGGGCTGGACATCGCGTTGGGCGTTGGCGGCCTGCCGCGCGGCCGGGTGGTCGAGATCTACGGGCCGGAGTCTTCGGGAAAAACCACCCTGACCTTGCAAGTCATTGCCGAAATGCAAAAGCAAGGCGGCCAGTGCGCATTTGTCGATGCCGAACATGCGCTGGACATCCAGTATGCGCAGAAGCTGGGTGTGAACTTGCAAGACCTTTTGATCAGCCAGCCCGACACCGGCGAGCAGGCTCTGGAGATCGTGGACAGCCTGGTGCGCTCGGGCGCGGTGGACCTGATCGTGGTGGACTCGGTCGCGGCGCTCACACCCAAGGCCGAGCTGGAAGGCGAAATGGGTGACAGCCTGCCCGGCTTGCAGGCGCGGCTGATGAGTCAGGCGCTGCGCAAACTCACCGCGCACATCAAGAAGACCAACTGCATGGTGATTTTCATCAACCAGATCCGCATGAAGATCGGTGTGATGTTCGGTTCCCCCGAAACCACCACCGGCGGCAACGCGCTCAAGTTCTACGCCTCGGTGCGGCTGGACATCCGGCGCACCGGCACCATCAAGAAAGGTGACGACGCGATTGGCAACGAAACCAAGGTCAAGGTGGTCAAGAACAAGGTGTCGCCTCCGTTCAAGACGGCCGAGTTCGACATCCTGTTTGGTGAGGGCATCAGCCGCCACGGTGAAATCATCGACATGGGCGTGAACGCGCAGATTCTTGAAAAGTCCGGTGCTTGGTACGCTTACCAGGGCGAAAAAATCGGCCAGGGCCGCGACAACGCGCGTGAATTTCTGCGCGAGAACCCCGATTTGTCGGTAGAGATCGAAAACAAAGTGCGCGCATCGCTGGGCATTCCTCTGTTGCCCGTTGCAGAGCCCGAGGTCAAGGCCAAATCCAAGAAGGCCGACAAAGCCGACAAGGTGGACTGAGCCAACGTCCGCTGCCGTGCCGCTTTGCCACCTCCAAGCGCTGCCACCCCGCCATGCGGCATGCCACTGTCATGTCGGCCCAAGGTGATGGCGCCGCGTTGCGTCTGAACCTATGACGGGCACTGCGCCTTCGCTGACCGCACGCGCGCTGCGCCTTCTGGGCCAGCGCGAGCACTCACGCGCCGAGTTGGAGCGCAAGCTCGCCCAGTTTGAAGACACACCGGGGGCGCTGGCCAAGGTGCTCGATGCGCTGGCGGCCAAAGACTTCATCAACGAGGGCCGGGTGCTCGACTCGGTGGTGCACCGGCGCAGCGCCAAGCTGGGGGCGGCGCGTATCCGACAAGAGTTGCAAGCCAAAGGGCTGGAACCCCAGGCGGTGGCGCTTGCGGTGGCCGCTTTGCGCGGCAGCGAGGTCGAGCGCGCCCGTGCTGTCTGGCGCAAAAAGTTTGGAGCGCCACCCGCCGATGCTGCGGCCCGCGCCAAGCAAATGCGCTTTCTCGCCAGCCGCGGATTT
>JBIIZY010000193.1:0-5462 GCA_044346035.1 Rhodoferax sp.
CGGGGTGAAGGGGAGCCTGAACAGCCGATTTGGTGGTGGCGCGCCGGTTACGGGTTTCAGCTCGAGGGGTTGCGGTGTGGATTTGGGTGCGCGCATTGGGCGGCGCTGCGGTCGTAGTGATGGGCCGACGTTCAGGTTCACAGGCGCGCATACGCCTTCATCTGCATCTGCACCCAGATCGTCATTAACGCCCGTATCGACATCCGCACTACCACCACCCGATGTTCGCCCCAGCGAACGAGCGCGCGCTATAGCGCCACCGTCTCACACAACGCCATTGGAGCGTGCTGAGCAGCGCAGGATTGGGCGGATCAGGGCGGGCGCATGTTTGAGCGCAGCGAGTTTGCGCACGACCCCGTCCAAGCCGAGCAGCGCAAGGTACCCCGCAGGGGCACGCTCCACGGCTCGCCTTTCTTTTGCTTACTTTTCTTTGGCGAAGCAAAGAAAAGTGAGTCGGCCCCGGGCCGAAACCCGGGAAACCCCGGCAACCCCGGCAACCCCGAAAACCCAGGCCAGCCCCAACAACCGACCCCAACAAGAAAGCAAACCAGCATGACCACCGCAACAACGATAGACATCTCCCAAATCCGCATCAACAGCGACCGCCTGTGGGACTCCCTCATGCAGCTCGCAAAAATCGGCGCCACCCCCAAAGGCGGCGTCTGCCGCCTGACGCTTACCGACCTCGACAAACAAGGCCGCGACCTGGTGCTGGGCTGGGCCCGCGATGCGGGTATGACCATCACTATTGACAAGATCGGCAACGGCTTTATGCGCCGCGCCGGGCGCAACAACAGCCTGCCACCCATCATGACAGGCAGCCACATCGACACCCAGCCCACCGGCGGCAAGTTCGACGGCAACTACGGCGTACTGGCCGGCATAGAAGTGGTGCGCACCTTGAACGATCTGGGAATAGAAACCGAGGCGCCGATTGAAGTCGCCTTCTGGACCAACGAAGAGGGCTCGCGCTTTGTGCCGGTCATGATGGGCTCAGGCGTGTTCGCCAAAGCCTTCACCCTGGAGCATGCTTACGCGGCCACCGACACCACTGGCGTGTCGGTCAAAGAGGAGCTGCAGCGCATCGGCTACATCGGTACGCAGGAGCCCGGCGACCATCCAATTGGTGCGTACTTTGAGACGCACATCGAGCAAGGCCCGGTGCTAGAGGACAACGATGTGACCATCGGCGTGGTGCAGGGCGTGCTGGGCATTCGCTGGTTTGACTGCACTGTGACCGGCATGGAAGCGCACGCTGGCCCCACGCCCATGGGCCTGCGCAAAGACGCCATGCAGGTGTCGGCCCGCATCATGCAAGAGGTGCTGGCCGCCGCGCTGCGCCACCCACCGCACGGGCGCGGCACCGTAGGCATGGTGCAGGTGTTTCCAAACAGCCGCAACGTGATTCCGGGGCGCGTCAAATTCAGCATCGATCTGCGCAACAGCACCGACGCTCTGGTGGACCAGATGGCCGACGAGGTCAAGGCCTTCGCCGCCAAAGCGGCACAAGAGGCGGGCCTGAAGGTAAAGATCGAACTGGTGTCGAGCTACTCGGCCATTGGCTTTCACAAGGACTGCATTGACGCGGTAGCCCGCGCGGCTGCCAAACTGGGTTACTCCAACATGCCCGCCGTGTCTGGCGCCGGGCACGACGCGGTCTACATGGCCAAGCTGGCACCCAGCGGGATGATCTTCATCCCGTGCAAGGATGGCATCAGCCACAACGAAATTGAAGACGCCAAGCAAGAGCACATCACCGCCGGGTGCAATGTGCTGCTGCACGCGATGCTGGAGCGCGCTGGCACGTAAGCACATTGCCCACCATGCTCGACCTGCTCATTCACAGCGCCGCCCTGCCTGACGGGCGCACCAATATGTCGGTTGCGGTGCGCGACGGCAAGATCGTTGATGTCGCCGAAGGTCTGCGCGTTCCCGCGGGCCAGACCATCGACGCGCAGGGCTACCTGCTTAGCCCACCGTTTGTGGATGCGCACTTTCACATGGACGCCACGTTGAGCTATGGCCTGCCGCGCGTCAACCAAAGCGGCACGCTGCTCGAAGGCATTGCGCTGTGGGGCGAACTCAAGCCCCTGCTCACGCAAGAGGCCCTGATTGAACGCGCGCTGACCTACTGTGACTGGGCGGTAGCCAAAGGGCTGCTGGCGATTCGCACCCATGTGGATGTGTGCGACCCGCGCTTGCTGGCGGTGGAGGCGCTGCTGGAAGTCAAGAAACGGGTGGCGCCTTACCTGGACCTGCAACTGGTGGCCTTTCCACAAGACGGTGTGCTGCGCGGCCCCCAAGGGCCAGACCAGCACCTGAACAACCTGGTGCGCGCGCTCGACATGGGGGTGGATGTGGTCGGTGGCATTCCGCACTTCGAGCGGACCATGGCCGACGGGGCCGCAAGCGTCAAGCTGTTGTGCGAACTCGCCGCAGAACGCGGGCTGATGGTGGACATGCACTGCGACGAGTCGGACGACCCGCTCTCGCGCCATGTGGAAACACTGGCCTTCCAAACGCAGCGCTTGGGGCTGCACGGCCGCGTGACCGGCTCGCACCTGACGTCCATGCACAGCATGGACAACTACTACGTCAGCAAGCTGATGGCGCTGATGGCGGAAGCGCAGCTCAACGTGGTGGCCAACCCGCTCATCAACATCACCTTGCAGGGCCGCCACGACAGCTACCCCAAGCGGCGCGGCATGACGCGCGTACCCGAGTTGCTGGCGGCCGGTTTGCACGTGGCGTTTGGCCACGATTGCGTGATGGACCCGTGGTATGCCCTGGGCAGTGGCGACATGCTGGAGGTGGCCCACATGGGACTGCACGTGGCGCAGATGACCAGCCAGGCGGCTATGCGGCAATGCTTTGCGGCGGTCACTACCGAGCCCGCCCACATTCTGGGCTTGCCAGGCTACGGCATTTCGGCTGGATGTAGCGCCGACATGGTGCTGCTGCAAGCCCGCAACACCACAGAAGCGATCCGTCTGCGCGCCAACCGTTTGCGGGTCATCCGGCGCGGCCAGGTGGTCGCAAGCGCCTCACCCATGGTGAGCCAACTGCACCTGGCCGGGCGCCCTGGCCAAGTCGGCTGGATGCCCTGAACTACCGCCCTGTGCGCACAACGCAGCTACAGACCGCGCAAGCACCGTTGCAGTCCCACCATGGACTGCGCGTGCTGGTCACCGCCGCAGCCACTGGCATTGGCCTGGTCACGGCGAACACATTCGTGCAGGCGGGTGCACGGGTGTTTGTTTGCGACACCGATACAGCGGCCTTGCAAAACACATTGGCGCGCCACCCAGAGCTCACCGGGAGCGTATGCGACGTGGCCGACGATGAGCAGGTGCGCGCGCTGTTTGTGCGCGCTTTGCAGCACTTGGGTGGGCTGGACATTCTTGTCAACAACGCCGGCGTGTCCGGTCCCACCGGTTTGGTTGAAGACCTCGATCTGGATGCGTGGCGGCGCTGCCTGGCGGTGAACCTGGATGGCACTTTTTTGTGCGCCCGCGAAGCCGCCCCGCTAATGCGCAGCCAAGGTTCTGGTTCCATCGTCAACCTCTCATCCACTGCCGGGCTGTATGGCTTTCCAAGGCGGGCGCCCTACGCCGCTGCCAAGTGGGCCATCCGTGGCTTCACGC
This sequence comes from Rhodoferax sp., assembly GCA_044346035.1. Taxonomy (GTDB): domain Bacteria; phylum Pseudomonadota; class Gammaproteobacteria; order Burkholderiales; family Burkholderiaceae_C; genus Allorhodoferax. Next base: position 3,645 of record JBIIZY010000193.1, read on the forward strand.
GCACTTTGGCGCAGGAACTGGGGCCCCACGGCGTGCGGGTGAACTGCATCTGCCCAGGGTCGGTCGAGGGCGAACGGATTGACCGGGTGATCGCTGCCGAGGCCGAAACAACCGGCCAATCCGAGGCGCAGGTGCGCCAACAATTCCAGCAAGCTGCGTCGTTGCGCAGTTTTGTGTCTGCGCAGGACATCGCCGATATGATTTTGTTTGTGACATCGGCTCAGGGCGCGCGCATCAGTGGCCAAGACTTGGTAGTCGACGGCCACACCGAAACTTTGTAGATCACGCTTTGTCGCCACATCCCTTTGCCACCCCATGACCACCAGCGCCTCCACCCACGACACCACCCGTATCGACGACATCCGCATTCGCGCGGTGCGCCCTTTGCTAACGCCTGCCTTGCTAGAAGAACGCTTGCCCGCGCCGCGTGCGGCCCAGCAATTGGTTCAGAACAGCCGCGCTGCTATTTCGGCGCTGCTGCATGGCCAGGATGACAGGTTGCTGGTGGTCGTCGGCCCCTGCTCCATCCACGACCATGACCAGGCCATGGCCTATGCGCACCAGCTGCAAACGCAAGCCGTGGCCTTGTCGCAGGACCTGTTGGTGGTAATGCGGGTGTATTTTGAGAAACCCCGCACCACCGTGGGCTGGAAAGGGTACATCAACGATCCGCACCTGGACGGCAGTTTTGCCATCAACCAAGGACTTGAAATGGCGCGGCGCCTGCTGCTCGATGTGCTGGCGTTGGGCCTGCCCGTGGGCACCGAGTTTTTGGACTTGCTCTCGCCACAATTCATCAGCGACCTGGTAAGTTGGGGTGCCATCGGCGCGCGCACCACCGAGAGCCAAAGCCACCGCCAGTTGGCCTCCGGTCTGAGCTGCCCAGTGGGTTTTAAAAACGGCACCGACGGTGGTATCAAAGTGGCTGCAGATGCCGTTCTTGCGGCCCAAGCGCCGCATGCGTTCATGGGGATGACCAAAATGGGCCAGGCTGCCATCTTTGAAACCCGCGGCAACCAAGATTGCCACGTCATTCTGCGCGGCGGCAAGCAACCCAACTATTCCAAAACCGACATCGATGCAGCCTGCGCGCTGCTGGAAGGCGCGGGCTTGCGCGCGCAGGTGATGGTCGATGTGTCCCACGCCAACAGCAGCAAGCAGCACCAGCGGCAAATCACCGTGGCCCAAGAAGTTGCACAACAGATTGCCAGTGGCGACACCCGCATCTGCGGCCTCATGCTCGAAAGCCACCTGGAAGAGGGGCGCCAAGACATCATCGCCGGTCAGCCGCTGCGCTGGGGCGTATCGGTCACCGATGCGTGCATCAGCATGGCACAGACCGTTGGGGTGTTGCAGACGCTGGCAGACGCGGTGCGCGCACGCCGGGCGCAGCGGGCCTGAGGCCTACACCGCTGTCCAGGCGCCGTTGTTCGCGGCGGACCGAACCACCGCATCCACAAACGCCAGCCCCGCCAGCCCGTCCTGGGCTGTGGGGAAGTGCAATGCCAAAGGCGGCGCGGTGGTGCCAACGCGGCGCGCGGCGATGGCATGCGCAGCATCAGCGTACAGGTTGGCAAACGCCTCATGAAAACCCTCGGGGTGGCCCGCCACGATGCGCGATGCATGCGCTGCCAAAGGCAAAGTACCGGGGCCGTTGGGTGTGCGGATTTGTGCCGGTGCCCCCAAGGGGCTAAAGCGCAGGCGCTGCGGTTGTTCTTGGAACCACTCCAAGGTTCCAAGGGCGCCGCTCACGCGGATGCGCAGCGCATTTTCTACACCAGCAGCAGCTTGCGTAACCCAAAACATGCCACGTGCGCC
>JBIIZY010000195.1:0-5416 GCA_044346035.1 Rhodoferax sp.
GCCCCGGCCCACTGGATGTAGCGGTTGATCGCGTCACTGCCGCCCCAGGCGTTGAAGTACACCGTTTGGCCGCGGGCCTTGCCCGCCATGGTGTCCCAAGCGGGGGGCGTTGCGGCCCGTGCCAACCCGGCGAGGTGTGGGCCAGCCACGCTGGCACCGGCCCAAGTTAGTACGTGGCGGCGGGTAATGGATGTCATGGCGTGCTCTTTCAAAAGGAAACGGTGTGGATTACGCGAGCAGCGCCTGGGCAAACTCGCGGGCGTTGAAGGTCTGCAATTCTTCGAGTTTCTCGCCCACCCCGATGAAGTACACCGGCACCGGCCGCTCGCGCGCAATCGCCGCCAGTACGCCGCCTTTGGCCGTGCCATCGAGTTTGGTGACGATCAGCCCGGTCAGCCCAATCGCGTCGTCAAAGGCCTTCACCTGCGCCAGCGCGTTTTGCCCGGTGTTGCCGTCGATCACCAGCAACACCTCGTGGGGTGCGGTGGCGTCGGCTTTTTGCACCACGCGTTTGATTTTTTTGAGCTCTTCCATCAGGTGCAGTTGGGTCGGTAACCGCCCGGCGGTGTCCACCAGCACCACATCCACCTGCCGGGCCTTGCCAGCGCTGACCGCATCAAAGGCCACCGCTGCCGGGTCGGCACCCTGCTGGCTGATGATTTCCACCGTGTTGCGGTCGGCCCAAACGGACAGCTGCTCGCGCGCCGCAGCGCGGAAGGTGTCGGCGGCGGCCAGCAGCACGCGCGATCCGCTTTGGGCCAGGTGGTGGGTGAGCTTGCCAATGGAGGTGGTTTTACCTGCACCGTTCACGCCCGCTACCACGATGACCGTGGTTGCTTGTGGACCGATGTGCAGCGGTTTCTGCAGTGGTGTGAGCAGCTCGGTCAGGCTGGCGGTGAGCAGATTTTTGAGCGCGGTGGGGTGGGTCACGCCGGCCGCCTTGGCTTTCTTGCGCACATCGGCCACGAGTTGCGTGGTAGCGGCGACCCCGGCGTCGGCCATCAACAGCGCACTCTCTAGGTCTTCGTACAAGGCCTCGTCGATCTTGGAGCCACCAAACACCCCCGAGATGCTGGAGGCCGTTTTGCCCAGACCCGCTTTGAGCCTGTTGATCCAAGTTTGCCGCTCAGCCTGCTCCACCGTGGCTGGCGCAACCGAGATGGGTGCCGACAGGGCGCTTCCAATCAGGCTGGTGGCCGCAAGCTCCTCGGCAGGTGGGGGCAGACCGCCAGCGCCATCCGGCAATGCGGGTGGCGGCGCAGGTCTTTTGGTCTTGAGGAAGCTGAACATGGGTGGCGTCAATAGAATCGCCGCATTCTATGAAACAGCGCTTTTTCCTCCAGTGGCAGGCGGGCCCACAATGGGTGTGGGCCCTGGGCGTGTTGTTGTGTGGCATGTCGTGGGCCTGCGACGCGCATGCACAAGCCGCCAGTGCCCAGCAGTTCACGCTGCGCAACGGCATGTCCTTGATCGTTCAGCCCGATCACCGCGCGCCCACTGCCGTGCACATGGTGTGGCTGCGCGTAGGGTCCATGGACGAAGTCGATGGCACCTCGGGTGTAGCCCACGTGCTCGAGCACATGCTGTTTAAGGGCACACCTAACGTGCCGGCTGGCGAGTTCTCGCGCAGGGTGGCAGCCCTGGGTGGGCGCGATAACGCGTTCACCAGCCGCGACTACACCGGTTATTTCCAGCAGATTCCGGCAGACCGCCTCGAAGATGTCATGCGCCTGGAGTCTGACCGCTTTGCCAACAACCAATGGAGCGACGCCGAGTTCCGCAAGGAGCTTGAAGTGGTCAAAGAGGAACGCCGGTTGCGCACCGACGACAGCCCGCGCGCGCGCTTGCACGAGTCGCTGGATGCTGCTGTCTGGCAGGCCTCGCCCTACCGCCGTCCCATCGTTGGCTGGATGAGCGACCTGGACGCGATGCAGCCCGACGATGCCCGTGCGTTCTACCAGCGCTGGTATACGCCGGGCAACGCGGTGGTGGTGGTTGCTGGGGACGTTGAGGTGGACGCCGTGCGCGCCCTGGCCGAAAAGTACTACGGTGTCATTGCGCCGCGTGCCCTGCCCGAACGCAAGCCGCGTGCCGAGCCAGTGCAGCAGGGCATGCGCCGCATCGAGCTCAAGGCGGTGGCCGAGCAGGCCTATGTGGTCTTGTCTTTCAAGGCGCCGTCCTTCCAGGCTGCCGCGCTGGATCCCAGCCAAACCGACCCAGCGAGTGACGATGCGCTGGCATTGACGGTGCTGGCGGCGGTGCTCAGTGGTTACGACAACGCCCGCCTGGACCGGGCCTTAACCCAAACCACCGACCATGTAGCAGACAGCGCGGGCGCATATTGCGGTCTGGTGTCGCGCGGTCCGCAGGTGTGCACCCTGTATGCGGTGCCCGCCAGTGGCAAGTCCGCGGCGCAGGCCGAGGCGGCCTTGCGTGCACAGCTTGCCGCTCTTGCAAAGGAAGGGGTGCCGCAGGCCGAGCTGCAGCGGGTCAAAAACCAATGGATCGCCAGCGAGGTCTACAAGCGCGACAGCGTGTTCAACCAGGCGCGCATTTTGGCAACGCATTGGATCAATGGCTTTCCCTTGGATGCCGATGCCCGCCTGATTGCGCGCCTGCGCGCGGTGACATCCGAGCAAATCCAGTCGGTCGCCGCGCGCTACTTCACCGACGATGGCCTGACCGTTGCCACCTTGCTGCCCCAGCCGCCCCAAGCGGGCAGCGCGCAGCGCCCCGTGCGTGCCGCGCCCGCTGGCATGCGCCATTAACGCCCCGCGAAAAGACCAGCGCCACAACGCGATGCAGGCCCACTTCTGATGCAAACCCCACGCCCAACACTTGACCCCGCTGCCAGTGCGCAGCGCACACCGTTGCATGGGTTGGGCTGGACTCTGGTTACAACTTGGCACGCCCTGCGACGGTGTGCGCTGCGCGTCTTGCAGGCCGCAGTGCTGGGGGGCGCGGCGCTGCCGACCGCCTGGGCTGGTATTCCCATCGTGGCCTGGACACAGGCCTCGGGCGCACAAGTTTTTTTGGTTCACAGCCCCGCCATTCCGATGGTCGACGTGCAGATCGACTTCGACGCTGGCGCCCGGCGCGACCCCGCCGACAAGCCCGGACTGGCCAAACTGATGGCATCGTCCACCGCCTACGGCGTCTTGGCAAGCGCCGACGCACCTGCATTGGATGAAAACGCCCTGAGCGACGCGTGGGCCGATCTGGGCGCTGTGTTTGGAGGAAGTGCCAGCGCCGACCGGATGACCTTTTCCCTGCGCTCCTTGACCGAGCCCGATGTGCTCCAGCGCGCCGCCGCGCTGGCAGCGCGCCAAATAGGCCAGCCCGCTTTTCCCGAGGCGCCATGGCTGCGCGACCGCCCCAAGCTGATTGCCGCGCGCAAGGAAGCCAACACCCGTGCGGGCACTGTAGCCGCGCGCGCTTTTGCCCAAGCGGTCTACCGCGGTCATCCCTATGGATTCGAGGCCACCGAGGAGAGCCTGCAGCGCATCGCCGTCGCCGACTTGCGTGTGCTTCATGCCAGCGCCCTGACGCCGTGCGCCGCCAAAGTCAGTGTGGTGGGCGACCTCAACCGCGCGCAGGCCGACGCGCTGGTGACCACCTTGCTGGCGCGCCTGCCGGTGCGCCGATGCAGCGCCTTGGCGCCGGTGGCTGAGGTGGCGCCATTGCCAATGGCGGTGGAACAGCGCATTGCGTTTGCCTCGGCCCAGGCGCATGTGTTGGTGGGGCAGCCAGGTTTCAAACGCAACTCCAGTGACTTCTTTGCGCTGACCGTGGGCAACCACATTTTGGGCGGTGGTGGATTCGGCTCGCGGCTGACCAGCGAGGTGCGCGAGCAGCGCGGCCTGACCTACAGCGTGTACAGCTATTTCGCGCCTGGGCTGCATGCGGGTGCGTTCACCATCGGCCTGCAAACCCGACCGGACCAGGCACAGCAGGCACTGGGTCTGGTGCGTGAGGTGCTGCAGCGCTTTGTCACCGAAGGCCCCACCGAGGTCGAGTTGCAGGCGGCCAAAGCCAACCTCATCGGCGGCTTTGCCTTGCGCCTAGATAGCAACCGCAAGCTGCTCGACAACGTGGCCAACATCGCATGGAACGCGCTGCCGCTGGATTACCTTGACACCTGGACCGCGCAAGTGGCCAAGCTCACCACCGCCGACGTGCGCGATGCCATGGCCCGCACCTTGCAGCCCCAGAAGATGGTGACTGTGGTGCTGGGTGCGCCTTGAACTTGGGCTGCCAGTATGTCCCGTCGCATTGCTAACCACGCCGCCACCGCACTCCGTGCGGCAGGCCCGGCACCTGCAGCGCGCCGTGGTTTGGCCCACGCGGTGCGCATCATTGGCGGACAGTGGAAGCGCACCAAGCTCCAAGTTGCTGACAAACCCGGCTTGCGCCCCACCCCCGACCGGGTGCGCGAAACGCTGTTCAACTGGCTCGGCCAAGACCTTGCAGGCTGGCGTTGTTTGGATGCATTTGCCGGCACCGGCGCGCTGGGCTTCGAGGCCGCGTCGCGTGGTGCTGCGGCGGTGACCCTGGTCGAACAGGATGCCGCCTTGGTGTCCCAACTCAAAAAAACCCAAGCGCAGCTGGATGCGAAAGTTGTCACCGTGTTCCGCGCAGACGGTGTCGCGTTTCTGCGCCAGGCCGCTCCCCAGAGCCTGGACTTGGTTTTTTTGGACCCGCCGTTTGACGCACCGTTGCTTGAACCTGCACTTGCCGCCTGCGGTCGGGCGCTCGCGCTCGCGGGTTGTGTGTACCTCGAGTCGCCAACGCGTTGGACTGACGCGTTGCTGCAGCCACTGGGGTGGACCGTGCACCGGTACCTCAAGGCTGGCGCAGTGCACGCGCATTTGTTGGTCCGTGCGGCGGCCGGATAATGGCGCGCACGGATTGTTGAACCTGTTTTCGCTGGAGCCCGCATGTCCCACGCAGTGACCGCTGTTTTTCCTGGCACCTTTGACCCCATCACGCTGGGCCACCAAGACCTTATTCACCGCAGCGCGCGCTTGTTCTCCAAAGTCATCGTGGCAGTTGCAGTGGCCCACCACAAGAAGACCCTGTTCACGCTCGATGAGCGGCTGGCTGCAGTGCGTGCGGTGGTGGTGCCGTGGCCGCACGTGCAAGTTGAGCCTTTTTCCGGCTTGGTCACGGAGTTCGCCCAGACGCACGGGGCCCAGGCGATGGTGCGCGGGGTGCGCTCGGTCACCGACTTTGATTACGAAGCCCAGCTCGCCGGCATGAACCGTGCGCTCAAGCCGCAGATCGATACCATGTTTTTGACGCCGGATCCACGCTTTCAAAGTGTCTCCAGCACCCTCGTGCGCGAAATCGCAAGCCTGCACGGCGACGTCAGCGCGTGGGTCGCGCCGCCCGTGCTGGCGCTGCTGCGCGACAAGTT
>JBIIZY010000038.1:0-18218 GCA_044346035.1 Rhodoferax sp.
AAAGCCATTGGGCCGATCGTTGCGCCTGCGCAGGGGCATTTGATTTTGTGGGCGCTACCGCCCCAGGGTCCTGCGCTGCGCATTGGGGAGGTGCCAGCCAAGGGCTCGGCGGAGTTTGAGATGGCGCAGAGTTCGGAGCAGCTCTTGGCCAAGGTGAGCAAGTTGGTGGTTACATTGGAGGACAGCCAACAGCCCCAACAGATGAGTAAGCGCGTCGTCTTTACGGGCAACTGCGCCAAGCTTTGGTGAGCGGCAAAGCCGCCAACCGGGCGCAGCCTGCACGGTGGGCTGGCGCTTACAGACCGGCTACGGTGCTTTGCGGCGCCAAGCACCCGACAGGCTTTATCGGGTAGGCACTTGGCGCGTGCAGGTTCGCGCCCAGCGGGAACAACGACGAACGCACGGGCCGGCCTCGCTAAACTGCGCTCGGCATGCTAAACAACGATCAGACCGTAATCAAAGACATCGTTCTTGTTGGTGGTGGGCACAGCCACGCGGTGGTTCTCCGAGATTTCGGCATGGCCCCGGTGCCGGGAGTACGCCTGACCGTGATATGCACGGACACGCACACGCCGTATTCGGGGATGCTGCCCGGCTATGTGGCGGGGCACTATGACCACGAAACGGTACACATTGACCTGCGCCGACTGGCCCAATTCGCTGGCGCGCGCTTTTATCGCGATGAGGTCGTGGGTCTGGACCGCGTAGCTCGCAAAGTCCTGTGCCGCAACCGGCCACCTGTGGCCTACGACCTGCTGTCCATCAATACAGGCTCTACACCCCAGATGGGAGGTGTACCTGGTGCCGCCCAGCATGCCATCGCGGTCAAGCCCATTGCGCAGTTCAATGCCCGTTGGCTCGCTTTGCTGGAGCGGGTACACCGAAGCAGCGGACCCATCAATGTGGCGGTGGTGGGTGCAGGGGCTGGCGGCGTGGAGCTGCTGCTGGCGATGCAGTTTCGGTTGCGGCAGGCCTTGCGTGACGCCGGGCACGACCCTAGCGCTTTAACGTTTCACTTGTTCACAAGTGCAGAAACCATCTTGCCTACCCACAACGCCCGGGTGCGCCGCGCCTTTGACGCAGTGTTGGCGCGACGTGGGGTGCAGGTACACCGCCACGCGGGAGTCACCCAAGTGGAGCCCGGGCTGCTGCAAACCTCGCAGGGCCAGGTTTTCGCGGCTGACGAAATCCTGTGGGTGACCCACGCCGGCGGGCCCGCGTGGCTCAAGACGACTGGGCTCGCCTTGTGCAAGGACGGGTTTATCGCTGTCAAAGACACGTTACAAACCCTGGACGACCCCAACATTTTTGCCGCAGGCGACGTTGCCAGCATCGTGGGCTACCCGCTAGAGAAGGCTGGCGTGTTCGCCGTGCGCCAAGGACGTCCACTGGCGCAAAACCTTCGCCTGCGCCTACTCGGCGCCACACCCAAGCCGTACCACCCTCAACATCGCTGGTTGGCACTCATTAGCACCGGTGACAGGTACGCAGTGGCCTCGCGCGGTTCACTCGGGTTGTCGGGCGCCTGGGTGTGGCGGTGGAAGGACTGGATCGACCGCCGCTTTGTGCGCCAATTTCATGAACTGCCGCGCGAGGCCCCGGGCGCAAACATGGCGCCGCCAGCACCAAGTACACCGGCACATGGCGTCAGCATCACACCGCAAGAGACACTTGAGCTGGCCGCAGTGCATGCCATGCGCTGCGGCGGTTGCGGCGCCAAGGTGGGGCCCGACGTGCTCTCGCGCGCACTCGCCCAAGTGCACCCAATTCAGCGTGCCGAGGTGCTCATCGGCCTGAATGACCCAGACGACGCTGCCGTGGTGCGCGTGCCAGCTGGCAAGGCGATGGTGCACACGGTAGATTTTTTTCGTGCCTTTGTCGACGACCCTTACGTGTTTGGCAAGGTGGCGGCTAACCACGCGTTGGGGGACATCTGGGCGATGGGTGCCCAAGCGCAAACAGCTACGGCCATCGTTACTGTGCCAGCCGGGTTGGACTCCAAAGTGCAGGATTTGCTGCTTCAACTGATGACCGGCGCAACCCAGGTTTTGAACGAAGCGCAGTGCGCATTGGTTGGCGGACACACCGCTGAGGGTCGCGAGCTTGCCCTTGGCTTCGCCATCAACGGTCTGATCGACGATAGCTCCGATCGTGCCTTGCGCAAAGCCGGCATGCGCGCCGGAGACGTGTTGATCCTAACGAAACCACTCGGCACCGGCACCTTGTTTGCCGCCCACGCTGGGCTGGTGGCTAAGGGACGGTGGATCGACGCTGCACTGGAATCGATGCTGGTTTCGAACCAAAGTGGCGCCCAGTGTCTGCGCGACCATGGCGCGACCGCGTGTACGGACGTCAGTGGCTTTGGCCTACTGGGACACTTGCTAGAAATGACACGGCCGTCCGGTGTCGATGCCGAAATCCAACTAGACATGCTGCCCCTGCTTGATGGCGCAATCACTTGCGTGCATGCAGGCATCGTTAGCTCGTTGCAAAGCGCCAACAGACGTTTAGCGTCGGTTGTTCGCGACGACCAAGCCTATGTTGGCCATCCAAGCTACCCTCTGCTTTTCGACCCACAGACTGCTGGCGGATTGTTGGCCAGCGTGCCATACAACAACGCACCGGCGTGCATTGCCGCCCTGCACTCGCTGGGTTACAGCGCCGCCACCGCCATAGGGCGGGCAAAACCACCGACAGGTGCATTGGCGTCGATTAGCTTGGTTGGGGCGCAGCGCAGCAAGCCGACCCCAATCACGCCACCAACGTCATTGTAAAAAAGAGTCGCTTTGTTCAGAAAACTAACGCATAATCAAAACGCATCGGTCAAAAAAGCCGATGCGCGTTTGCGGTGTTTGGTCAGTTTCGCGTCTGCTACAAGTCTTTAATAGTTTGTTGATTGCGGTTTTGGACTCCATCGCGTTTTGAGTTATTTTGAGGAGTCCCGACATGGGCAACAAACTTTACGTGGGCAACCTGCCCTATTCTTTCCGTGACGAAGATCTGCAGCAAACCTTTGCTCCGCATGGTACGGTCACCAGCGCCAAGGTCATGATGGAACGTGACACCGGCCGTTCCAAGGGTTTCGGCTTTGTGGAAATGTCCAATGACGCCGAAGCACAAGCGGCTATCAACGGCGTGAACGGCCAACAATACGGCGGACGCGGTCTCGTGGTGAACGAAGCCCGCCCCATGGAACCACGCCCACCGCGCTCTGGCGGTTTTGGTGGCGGTGGCGGTGGTGGTTACGGCGGCGGTGCCGGTGGTGGCCGCTCCGGCGGTGGCGGCGGATACGGTGGTGGTGGTGGCCGCTCGGGTGGCGGTGGTGGCTACGGCGGCGGTCGTGGCAACAGCTACTAAGCTGACTGCGCACCAACAAAGGACCTTCGGGTCCTTTTTTTTTGTGCCCTGCTATTGGGCCGCGTCCGCCCGGTTTTTCCTGGGTCTGCCCGCTAGAGCGCGGTCAAACACGCCGTTGGGCAACGCCCGCAGCAAACGCGCAACCCACCCCATTTGCCATGGAATGACGCGGTAACTACTACCTGCCTCTATCGCTTTGAATGCAACATCGGCAAAGGCGTCCGGGGGCATCAGAAACGGCATGCGGTACGCATTCTTTTGCGTTAACGGCGTGTCAATGTAGCCTGGGCACAGCGTTACCACGCGAACACCTGTTGCGCGCAGTTCGCCGCGCAGGCTCTCGCAGTATGCAATCACGCCGGCCTTGCTCGCACAGTAGGCACCATGGCCTGGCAGCCCCCTTATGCCGGCAACACTGGCGATGCCAACCAGCCGCCCACTTCTGCGCTGCGCCATGGCTTGCACAAACGGATGAAAGGTCGCAGCCAACCCCAGATTGTTGGTCGAAAAAATGCGCTGCATCACCGCCAGGTCAGCGCGAATCGCCGTATCCATACCAATGCTGATGCCTGCGTTGGCAATCACAACATCGGGCAGACCTTGGGTTTCAATGCACTGCGCGCCAATGGCGGCCATGCCCTCTACGTTGGACACGTCAGCGCAGTAAACGCGGTAGCGCTGCAGGTCGAGGTGCGCCGCGTGTGCCCATCGCTCTATTGCGTCCGCGCGCCGCGCCACCAAAGCCAGTCGGTATCCCGCGGCATAAAACCGAGCTGCCAACGATTGGCCTAGCCCACTGGAGGCCCCCGTGATGAAAACCAATGGTGCCATGCGGTGCCTCCCCGGGTTAATTTCGGACCTCAGGAACCAGGGTGCCGCGCACCCGCCCCTGCAAAGTGATCACTTGTGTGAGGTTGTCAAACTCCAATGTGTCTGCAGTGAACCGGTCCTTGCCCCGGAACAACTCTACCGGCTTGTGAGAGCGGATACGTTCGGTGTCGAGGAAAGCATGCAAAAACTCACCGCGGTATTCCAAGCGCGGGTTGACAGTCCTCTGGTTGGGCGTGTCACCGTCGCGGATGATGACAGCGCTGCCCAGCAGCTGTACCTCTGAGCCGTCTTCGTTGGTCAAGCCACGCAGGGCACTCGCTGTTGTGAGGCGGCCCTTGTCATCAAAGGAGCGGATCTTGATGGCATCTATCTCAAGCCACTGCGCGCCAGGAAAATGCTGCGCCTTGTTGCCCATCACTTCGCTGCGGATGCGGCCTTTGGAGTCGAAGGTCCTTACCGCAAACCCCTCCATGAAATAGTCTGGACCTTGACGCTGCGTTTGCGCAGCAGCCACTTCGGTATTCGACGCGGTGCTGCGCACCATCCAGTACGAGCCCAAAGCGAGCACACCCATGCAAGCCAATGGCAGATAAAGCAAAAAACGGTCCCACGCATCCCGCAAAAGCGCTCTCATGGCGGGCCACTGGGAGTTAGGGTCTCAAACATACGATTGCAACAGCTCCATGTAGCGGCCGCTTGCGACCAGCAGCAAATCGCAGAACTCGCGCGCAGCACCATGGCCTGCGGCAGCCTCGGTCACGTAGTGCGCGTGGGCACGCGCTTCAACATGGGCGTGGGCGGGCGCACATGCAAACGCAGCGCGCCGCATCACTGGAAGATCCGGCCAATCGTCACCCATGGCGGCCACTTGACCCCAGCCTAGCCCCAAGGTCTGCAGCGTTTGCTGCGCAGCTGCGTGCTTGTCATCGATACCGAAGTGGCAGTGTGTGATACCCAGCGCAGCAAGACGCGTGCGCAGCGGTGCAGAATCTCGTCCGGTAATGACTGCAGGCGTTATGCCGGCCTGCGCCAGCATTTTCAGACCATGGCCGTCCAAAGTCGAAAATCGCTTGATTGTCTCGCCTAGCTCAGAAAAGTACAGGCCACCGTCGGTAAGCACACCGTCCACATCAAAGAACGCAACCTTGACGGGATGCGCGCGCTGTAGCAACGCTGGATCGAAACGCAGGGCGGCTTGCATCAAATCACCTTTGCACGCATCAGGTCGTTGGAGTTCAGCACGCCACACAAACGGTTATTGGAGTCCACCACCAACACACTGGTGATGCGCGCGCGCTCCATCAACTCAGCGGCTTCCACCGCGAGCGCCTGCGGGGCGATGGTGTGCGGCGTGCGGTGCATTACGTCTGCAGCCTGGCACTGGCGCAGATCGCGCCCCTGCTCGATCAGACGGCGCAAATCGCCGTCGGTAAAGATGCCCAGCACCTCTTGGTTGGTATCCACGATCGCGGCGGCGCCTAGACCTTTTTTGCTCATTTCGCGCATCAATGCGCTGAAGTCTGCACCGGGCGCAACACACGCAAGCGCATCGCCAGTGCGCATAACATCGCTGACATGGGTTAACAGCTTGCGCCCCAACGCGCCGCCAGGGTGTGAGCGGGCGAAATCTTCGGCGCGGAAACCACGTGCATCAAGCAGTGCCACAGCCAGTGCATCGCCGATTGCAACCTGCACAGTGGTGCTGGCGGTGGGTGCCAAGTTCAGGGGACAAGCTTCCTTGGATACACCGGCGTCCAGCCACAAATCGGCATGGCGGACCATGCTGCAATCAGCACAACCCGTCATCGCAATGAGCGGTGTACCTTGGCGCTTAAGCGCGGGCAGCAGCGCCAAAATCTCTTGTGCCTCACCACTGTTGGAGATGGCCAGCACCAGGTCTTGGCGGGTCACCATCCCGAGGTCGCCGTGGCTGGCTTCGGCCGGGTGCACAAACATAGCCGGTGTGCCTGTCGAGGCCAGGGTGGCGGCGATCTTGCGCCCCATATGCCCGCTCTTGCCCATGCCCATCACCACCACCCGACCCTGCACGTCGAGCACCATGTTCACCGCTGCAACAAAAGCCGCACCCAAACGGTCTTTAGCGTCCAGCACTGCTTGCGCTTCAATTGCCAATGTCTCGCGCGCCAAGGCCAAGACCCGCTGTTGACTGGATGGTGCGCGCAGGTCGATCGATGGCTGGGCTGTGTGCATCGTGGCATTTTATAGACCGGTGTCTCGGCATGTGCGGTGTTGCTAGTATGCGGTTATGACTGGTCTTGAAATCACGCTGCTGTACCTGCTAGCCGCTGTGTTGGGTGTGGTGGCGTGTCGCATGCTGAAGTTGCCCGCCATGCTCGGCTACCTCACGGTAGGCGTGCTGATCGGGCCCAACGCGCTGGCGTTGGCGCAGAGCACGCAGGCGGTGCGCTACCTGGGTGAGTTTGGCGTCGTGTTTTTGATGTTTGTCATCGGCCTAGAGTTCAACTTGCCCAAACTACATGCGATGCGCAAGCACGTGTTCGGCTTGGGCTTGCTGCAAGTTGCAGTCACCGTGTTGGGCGGGACAGTGGCCGCGCTGGGCTTGGCTGCACTCGCGCCTGACCTGTGGGGGATGGGATGGCGCACCGCGCTGGCGTTGGCATGTGCACTGGCCATGAGCAGCACTGCGGTGGTTGTCAAGCTCATGGTGGACCGCTTGGAAATGGAGTCCGAGCACGGCAAACGGGTTATGGGTGTGCTGTTGCTACAAGACATCGCCGTGGTGCCCTTCCTGGTGTTGGTACCAGCGCTGGGCACGCCACAAGAGAGTTTGGCAACCGGGCTGGCGCTGGCGGCACTGAAAGCGACGGTGCTGGTAACGGTGCTGCTGGTGGGCGGTCAGCACGTGATGCGCCGCTGGTTGACGCTGGTGGCGCGGCGCAAGAGCGAGGAGTTGTTCATCCTCAACCTGCTACTGATTACCTTGGGGTTGGCGTGGCTGACCGAACTTGCCGGGTTGAGCCTTGCCTTGGGGGCGTTTATTGCAGGCATGCTGATTTCCGAGACCGAGTTCAAACACCAGGTGGAAACCGATATCCGTCCTTTCCACGATGTGCTACTGGGTCTGTTTTTCATCAGCATTGGCATGCTGCTCGATTGGCGTTTGGTGCTGGAACGCTGGCCTTTGGTGCTGCTGTTGCTGGTGGTACCGGTGCTGGCCAAGGCGGCGCTGGTGTGGGCGTTGGCGCGTATGCTAGGTGCAACGTCTGGTGTGGCGCTTCGTGTGGGGCTGTACCTGGCGCAGGCGGGTGAGTTCGGCTTTGTGCTGCTGATGTTGGCGCAGCAAAACAACTTGGTGCCTCCCGCGCTGCTCAATCCGATTCTGGCCAGCATGGTGTTGTCGATGCTGATCACTCCGTTTGTGATCAGCTACAGCAACCGCATTGTGATGAAGCTGGTGTCCACCGAGTGGCTGCAGCAGTCGCTGCAAATGACTTCGATTGCGCGCAGGTCCATCAATGTGGACAAGCACGTCATCATTTGCGGCTATGGCCGCTGCGGCCAAAACCTTGCGCGCATGCTAGAGCAAGAAGGCATTCCGTACATGGCGCTGGATCTCGACCCCGACCGTGTACGTCTAGCCGCAGCCGCTGGCGACTCGGTGGTGTTTGGTGACTGTGGGCGCTTGCAGGCACTGATGGCTGCCGGATTGGCGCGCGCCAGCGCGGTTGTGGTTACCTACCTCGACGAGCCCGGCGCCCTCAAGCTGCTGACACACACCCGCGCGCACGCGCCACAGGTTCCCGTCATCGTACGCACCCAGGACGACCACAGCCTAGAAAAACTGCAAGCCGCTGGTGCGACCGAGGTGGTGCCTGAGGCGCTGGAGGGATCTTTGATGCTTGCCAGCCATGCGCTTGCGCTGGTCGGTGTGCCGATGCGCCGTGTAATCCGTATCGTGCAAGACCAACGCGATGCGCGCTACAGCATGCTACGGGGCTTTTTCCACGGTGCTGACGATGACTCGGTAGACGAGCTCGCACATGAGCGCCTAACCACGCTGACGCTGCCGACTGCCGCACGCGCCTCGGGCCGCGCCTTGGCAGACTTCGCCCTGCACGCCCTGCAGGTGCGCGTGCTCAGCGTGCGCCGCGCAAACGGTACCGCCCAGCAAGTTAATGACCGCTTGGTCCTCAATGACGGCGATGCGCTGGTGCTTTCAGGGCGGGCCGATGCGCTGCATTTGGCCGAAGAGAAGCTGCTGCGTGGACATTGACGCACGCCCACCCACGTGACGCACGGCTGTTGGCAAAATACGGGGCTTGCCCTGCCTTACCGGAAACCACCGCCATGCCGCTAAACAGTGTCAGTCAGTACCTTCGCGACCACATCCGCACCGTGCCCGACTGGCCCGCACCCGGAGTGCAGTTTCGCGATATCACACCGCTGCTGCAGGATGCAAAGGTGTTTCGGGTGCTGATAGACGCATTTGTGCACCGCTACATGGACAGCCACATGCGCCCCGATGTGGTGGCGGGTTTGGATGCGCGTGGCTTCATCCTGGGCGCGGTGCTCGCCTACGAGCTCAACGTCGGGTTCATTCCAATCCGTAAAAAAGGCAAGCTCCCTTTCACCACCGTCGAGGAAACCTATGAGCTGGAGTACGGCAGCGCCACGGTGGAGCTGCACACAGACGCGGTCCAGGCCGGCGACCGCGTGCTGTTGATTGATGACCTGGTGGCCACCGGCGGCACCATGATGGCCGGGCGAAAACTGCTGGAGAAATTGGGGGCGCACGTCATGGAAGGTGCGGCAATTGTCGATTTGCCAGAGCTTGGGGGCTCAGAAAAAATCCGTGCATCTGGCCTGCCTCTGTTTACCTTGGTGGCGTTCGACGGCCACTGAAGCACAGCTTTTGGTGCTGCTTGGTGCCACTGCCCGTGTGGCCTGCTGCGTTCACTTGCCGATACAAAACTGCGAGAAGATGACGCCCAACAAATCATCGGAGCTGAACTCCCCGGTGATTTCGCCCAACGCCACTTGCGCCAATCGCAACTCCTCGGCCACCAGGTCCAGTGACTGCGCATTGGCGGCCAGATGGTCAGCGCTCAATGTCAGGTGCGTCTGCACCCGACCGATCGCCTGCAAATGCCGCGCACGCGCAATAAAGACACCGCCCGCTGGCGCCTGCCAACCGGCTGCCGCCAGCAAGGACTGCCGCAAGGCTGCGAGCCCTTCGCCGGTGTGCGTGGAAACTGCCACACCGCCACCAGTGTGCTGGGCTACCAGGTCGCACTTCGTCCAGACATCGATCACCGGCGTTGAGGCTGGCAGCACCCCCGCCAGTTGCGCTGCAATCTCGGCGTCATCGGCTTGGTATAGCGGCAGGTCCGCACGCCCCAGGTCGTGCAGAAACAGGACAACGTCGGCTTTCCCAATCGCCTCCCATGCGCGCTGTATGCCGATCCGCTCGACCATGTCTTCGCTCTGGCGCAGCCCCGCGGTGTCGATGACATGGATGGGAACACCTTCAATCTGGATGGTCTGCTGAACCTTGTCGCGTGTCGTACCAGCCACTGGCGTGACGATGGCCAACTCGG
Source organism: Rhodoferax sp. (assembly GCA_044346035.1). Taxonomy (GTDB): domain Bacteria; phylum Pseudomonadota; class Gammaproteobacteria; order Burkholderiales; family Burkholderiaceae_C; genus Allorhodoferax. The sequence goes on from JBIIZY010000038.1 coordinate 9,768, forward strand.
CGCCAGCAAGGGCGTTGAGCAGCGACGATTTGCCCGCATTCGGCTGCCCTGCCAAAACAACATGTATTCCTTCACGTAGCAACGCGCCTTGGATGGCCTTGGACTGCACCGTTTTCACCGCTGCGCGCAGACGATCGAGTTGGCCTTGCGCATCGGCGCTTTGCAAAAAATCGATCTCCTCTTCAGGAAAGTCAAGGGTGGCCTCGACCAACATGCGCAAAGTAATGAGCGCATCGCGCAGCCGGTGAATTTCTTGGGAAAAGGCGCCACCCAGCGACTGACTTGCGCTGCGTGCGGCAGCCTCGGTGCTGGCGTCGATCAGGTCGGCGATGGCTTCGGCTTGGGCCAGATCTAACTTGCCATTGAGAAACGCGCGCTGCGAAAACTCGCCTGGTTGTGCCAGCCGCAAATCCGGCAGCACGCAAGTGGCCGTGCCGCTGCCCGTGCCGTCTGCGGGGCCGCCAGTACGCCCAACCGCTGCAGGACGCTGTTGGGCGGCGACCTCCATGCAGCGCGCGATCAACAGCTGCAGCACCAATGGGCCGCCATGCCCATGGAGTTCCAGTACATCTTCGCCTGTAAAAGAATGTGGCGCCGCAAAGAACAGCGCCAGCCCGTGGTCGATCAAGCCGCCGCCGGCATCACGAAAAGGCAGGTAGCAGGCTTCGCGCGGCGGCAAATCCCTGCCAAAAAACGCGGCTACAAACGGGCCGATGTCTTTAGCGCTGAGCCGCACAATGCCCACCGAGCCCCTGCCCGGCGCGGTCGCCACCGCCAAAATTGGATCGTCGTGGCGGGGCAACATATGCGGGTTTGCGCTGCGCGCAGAACGCCTTTAGCGGAACTTGGGCAGGTTGAATTGGGGGGGCACGCCCATGCGGGTGTTGATAATCCACTGCTGCGCGATGGACAGCACGTTGTTGGTAATCCAGTACAGCACCAAGCCTGACGGGAAGAAGAAAAACATCACACTGAACGCCAAAGGCATGAACCACATGAGCTTGGCTTGCAACGGGTCCGGCGGTGCTGGGTTGAGCGCGGTTTGCACCAAGGTGGTCAGCGTCATGATCAAGGGAAGGATGTAATACGGATCGGGCGTTGCCAAGTCATGAATCCACAGCGCCCATGGTGCGTTACGCATTTCGACCGTGGACAAAAGCACCCAGTACAAGGCGATAAACACGGGAATCTGCACCATGATGGGGAAACATCCCCCCAGCGGATTGACCTTTTCCTCGCGGTAAATGCGCATCATTTCCTGCTGCATTTGCTGCGGGTTGTCCTTCAAGCGCTCACGCATTTCCATGATCCTGGGGTTGACGGCCTTCATCTTTGCCATGCTGGCGTAGGCCTTGGCGTTGAGCCAGTAAAACGCAATCTTGAGCAGCAGTACCAGCGCCACAATCGACCAGCCCCAGTTGTTCAACACACTGTTGAGCTTGTCCAAAAGCCAGTACAAGGGCTTTGCCAGTGGGGTGAGCCATCCGTAGTCTTTGACCAGTTCCAAGCCCGGGCTCAAGGCCTCCAAAAGCTTTTCCTCTTGCGGACCGACAAACAACTTTGCGTCCACGGCAACGGTTGCGCCGGGGGCAATCGGATCCAGCGGCGCAATCATGGTGGCCCGGTAGCAGCAATCGCCAAGGGTTGACCCAATGTCCACCGCGTCCATAGAGATGGCACGTTGAACACCGTCGGGTAAAACCCAGGCGCTGGCGAAGTAGTGCTGCACCATCGCAACGTAACCGTTGGTGCTGCTTTTCTCAAAGTCGGCGCTCTTCTTCTTAATGTCTGCAAAGTCCACCTTCTGGTACTTCTTTGCTTCGGTGTACACAGCCGGCCCGGTAAAGGTGGAGTAAAACGCCGACTCACCGACTGGCGGGTTGCCATCGCGAACAAGCTGCATGTACAACTGGGGCGACACCGCTGCGTTGGAGGTATTGGTCAGCGTGTGCTTTACCGCAATGTCGTATGCGCCACGGCGCAGTGTGTACGTTTTAACAACTTTGACGCCGCCCACCTCGGGTGAGGCAAACTCAAGCACCAAGGTGTTTTCTCCCTCAGCCAATGCGCGCGGTCCGCTAGGCACCATCACCGTTTTGTGCGTCGGAAACGCGCCACCGCCAGCGCCCGAAACGACCCCTGTCTGCGCCAGATAAACACGGTCCTTGGTGTCATCCAGCAGCACAAAGTTCTTGGACTTGTCCGCGGTATCCGAGTATTTCAGCAACTCTGCACGCACCAACGAGCCGCCTTCGGTGTCAAAGGTGAGTTTGAATACGTCGGTCACTACGTCGAACCGCTCCTTGGGAACTCCCGGCGCCGCAATAGCAGTCCCGCCTGCTCCGGTCAGGGCGCCGGGCAGGGACGCAGCAGATGGCAACGGCGCTCCTGCGGGAACTGCATTGTCTGAAGCAGCGGGTGCCACGGCCGCGTTGGATGGTGCTGACTGCTGGCTAGCGGGGCTGGGGAAAAAGGTGGCGTTGCGGCCGTTGTGCAGCTGCCATTGGTCCCACAGCAACACCATGGAGAATCCAAAAACCACCCACAAGATGGTGCGGCGAATGTCGTTCATGAAGAATTCTTTTTAGTGGGGTGAATCAAGCGGCCAAAAAGCCGGGGCGCGTGCGCTGGCACGGGGTCACGACCACCCTCGCACCAAGGGTGGCAACGCCCAATGCGCGCCGCTGTGAGGTAAGCGCCCGAGAGTGCGCCGTGGGTTTGAAGTGCTTGCAGAGCGTACTGCGAGCACGTTGGCTCAAAGCGGCAAGAAGATCCCAACCACGGGCTCAACAACAGCCGGTACGCCTTAACGATGCCAATCAAAAGAGCACGCATGCAAACTCGTCCGCCCTAGCACGACGCGATGGTCGGGCGTTGCACTCGATCGAACAATTGGAGCAGCTCCTGTCGGATAGCGCTACGCAACGACTGTGAGGTCGCGCTAACATACTTTGCTTGGTCAAAAGCGCAACGTAGCCGAACCAGATGGGCACCATGGGGTAGACAGTAAGCGTTGGCAGTGCCTACGGCATAGATTTGACGCCTGATGGTGTTGCGTGTGACGGCCCGCTTGGCCCACCGCTTGGGTACCATCGCGCCGAGCCACATGCCGCTGCCCAACGGCTCTGAAACTGCTAGCTGCCGCATCTCAGTTTGGGCCAGCCACTGCGGATTTTCTGTGCCCGTACAGTGCAAGACGAAGTGGTCGGTTCTTGATAGAACCCGCCCAGCGAGAACCGCTTGGAATTGACCTCGCGTTTTGAGTCGGATCACAGTACAGGACGCCCAGGGCCAGTAGAAGTCAATCAATCAACAACAGAACGACCGCGGGCGACATCCTGGGCACCTTCAGACTGCGAGGCGCTTGCGGCCCTTCGCGCGCCGCGCGTTGATAACGGCGCGCCCACCGCGTGTTTTCATGCGAACAAGAAACCCATGGGTGCGGGCACGGCGAATTTTCGAAGGTTGGTAAGTACGTTTCATAGTGATCTCGATGTCGGCTTGAAGCAAACCGGGGCATTACGGCCCCTACAGCGCAAGACCTGCGTCTCTGTAAGTTCGTTACAGCGGTTGAATTGACGGCATGGGCATGCCTGCCCCGCGGCGCGAGGTCAGCCAATGATTATCGCAAGTTTTTTTACGCCGGGCAAGCTTAGGGGTTCGGGTGCTTTGGGCGACGCACCGCGCACAGAGACTGGGGCTTGTGGATAAAGCTTTGATAAACTACGTGGCCGCATCCATCTGTCACTACATATCCACAGAAAACTTTCAACCCTATGACTGCGCAGCCCCCTCGTCATGAGCAACACCCCGCGGCGGCGGATGCTGGTCAAAGTCTTTGGCAAAGTTGTATCGAACAGTTGGCCCAAGAATTGCCCGAGCAGCAGTTCAACACATGGATCAAACCACTGCGGGCCTCAATCAACGAGGACGCGTCGGTGATGACCTTACAGGTTGCAAACCGGTTCAAACTCGACTGGGTGCGGGCACAGTACCGCTCACGCATCATGCAACTTTTGGAGAAGCTGTGCGGACAACCAGTAGATTTAGAGTTAGTAATCACTGTCTCTGAAGCTGTTGCAAAACCAAGCTTTTCTACGCCCACTGCAAGCGGCGCAAACTTGGAGGATGTCGTTGACGCTGGCGAAGACCGGAACTTTGGAACACCCAAGAATCGCCTTAACGGAATGCTCACGTTCGAAACGCTGGTGGAGGGCACCGCCAACCGAATGGCGCGAGCCGCTGCCATGCATGTCGCAACCATGCCAGGACACTTGTACAACCCACTCTTCATTTACGGCGGTGTTGGACTAGGCAAAACGCACCTGATGCATGCTGTTGGAAACCAGTTGCTGATGGACAGGTCCGCCGCCAAAGTGCTGTACATCCATGCGGAACAGTTTGTCTCCGACGTGGTAAAAGCCTATCAACGTAAGACTTTCGACGAATTCAAGGATAAGTACCATTCGCTAGATCTTTTGTTGATCGACGATGTTCAATTTTTTGCGAACAAAGACCGCACGCAAGAAGAGTTTTTTAATGCGTTTGAGGCCTTGCTGGCGAAAAAGTCGCACATCGTAATGACCAGCGACACCTATCCGAAAGGATTGGTGGACATCCACGAGAGGTTGGTTTCGCGCTTCGATTCTGGGTTGACCGTGGCCATTGAGCCGCCTGAATTGGAAATGCGCGTCGCCATTTTGATCAACAAGGCTCGGGCGGAAGGCTCCGAGATGCCCGAAGAGGTGGCGTTTTTCGTGGCAAAGAACGTGCGCTCTAACGTGCGGGAGCTTGAGGGTGCGCTGCGCAAGATTTTGGCCTACGCACGCTTTAACCAAAAGGAAATCACGATCACATTGGCGCGAGAAGCGCTGCGCGATTTGCTCTCTATACAAAATCGCCAAATTTCGGTGGAAAACATCCAAAAGACCGTTGCCGATTACTACAAGATCAAGGTCGCAGATATGTACTCCAAGAAGCGACCAGCAAGCATCGCGCGCCCCAGACAGATTGCAATGTATTTGGCCAAAGAGTTGACGCAAAAAAGCCTTCCCGAGATCGGTGAGCTTTTTGGCGGGCGTGACCACACGACGGTGCTGCATGCGGTACGCAAGATTGGCGCAGAACGCCAACAAGCCACGGAACTGAACCAGCAACTCCACGTGCTGGAGCAAACCCTTAAAGGCTGAAGATACAAAAACAGAACATGGAACCGACAATCAGGGTTCAAAACAGCGAAAATAGCGGTCGACACGACCCGCGCCGGGCACTTGGGTGACTTCGGCTGACAGACTCAGTTACAACAGAGGTTGACATGATCGTATTGAAGGCAACGCAGGACAAAGTTCTATCGGTTTTGCAGTCCGTTGCAGGCATCGTGGAACGCCGCCACACCCTGCCCATCTTGGCCAACGTCATGCTGCGAAAATCAGGAGCCTCGTTGCAGCTGACCACCAGCGACTTGGAAATTCAAATCCGTACGACTGCGGAGCTTGGAGGCGACACTGGCAACTTCACCACCACCGTGGGTGCTCGAAAGCTGATCGATATCCTGCGCACCATGCCGAGCGATCAAACGGTGTCGCTGGAGTCAAGCCAAAACAAAATCATCCTCAAAGGAGGAAAAAGCAAGTTCACCTTGCAAACCATGCAAGCCGAAGATTTTCCTTTGGTACAAGAGTCTCCCAGCTTTGGGCCTGCATTCAGTGTTCCACAGAAGACCCTGCGCGACCTGTTAGGGCAGGTTGGTTTTGCCATGGCGGTGCATGACATCCGCTACTACCTCAACGGCATTTTGTTTGTTGCCGAGGGAAAGCAACTCAGCCTGGTGGCCACGGATGGACACCGATTGGCCTACGCATCGGCTACGCTCGAAACCGAAGTTCCCAAGCAAGAGGTCATCTTGCCGCGCAAGACCGTCCTCGAAATGCAGCGCTTGCTGAGTGATTCTGATGGTGAAATCCAGATGCAGTTTGCCAACAACCAAGCCAAGTTTACGTTCGATGGCATGGAGTTCGTGACCAAGCTGGTCGAGGGCAAGTTCCCGGACTACAACCGGGTTATCCCAAAGAACCACAAAAACTCCATCACGCTGGGGCGTGAAGCATTGCTCAAAACCTTGCAGCGCACCGCGATTTTGACCAGCGACAAGTTCAAAGGTGTTCGCCTCAATATAGACCCGGGCAGCCTGCGCGTCGCGTCCAACAATGCGGAGCAAGAAGAGGCGGTTGACGAGCTCGACATCGACTACAGCGGTGACAGCATCGAAATTGGCTTCAATGTGACCTACTTGATCGACGCGCTGGCCAACATGGGCCAGGACATGGTCAAGCTAGAACTGTCCGACGGCAATAGCTCGGCACTGTTCTCGATTCCGGAAAACACTAGCTTCAAATACGTGGTCATGCCCATGCGAATTTGACGCCCCTGCACGCACGGCCTGTTGTGCATCCAAACCCCCTCGCGCAGGGGGTTTGGTCATTCAAGAGTTTGAGATTTTGTGAGAAGAGTACGCCATGACTGAAGAAAACACTGCCGCTGCGAGCCCCAACGACGACCAACCGGGGCGCCAACAGGCGGTAAACACTGGAGAGAGCGGTGCGGACAGCTCCAACTTTCAACCCACCATCGACGCGCACCAAGCGGGCGCATCCGAGGCCTACGGCGAAGGCGCCATCCAAATCCTAGAAGGCCTAGAGGCAGTGCGCAAGCGCCCCGGCATGTACATCGGCGATACATCCGACGGAACCGGTCTGCACCACCTGGTCTTTGAAGTGGTCGACAACTCGATTGACGAGTCATTGGCCGGCCACTGCGACGATATCTTGGTGACCATCCACTCGGACAACTCCATCAGCGTGGTGGACAACGGGCGCGGCATTCCAACCGGCATCAAGATGGACGACAAGCACGAGCCCAAGCGCTCCGCGGCCGAGATCGCGCTAACCGAGCTGCATGCGGGCGGCAAGTTCAACCAAAACAGCTACAAGGTTTCTGGTGGCCTTCACGGCGTGGGCGTGAGCTGCGTCAACGCACTGTCCAAGATGCTGCGCCTCACCATCCGCCGCGACGGCAAGGTGCACACCATGGAGTTCAGCAAAGGTTTTGTGCAGAACCGCTTGTTGGAGACGGTAGGCGGGGTCGAAGTTTCCCCCATGCGCGTGATTGGCGAGACCGAAAAGCGCGGAACCGAAGTGCACTTTTTGCCCGACACCGAAATCTTCAAAGAGAACAACGACTTCCATTACGAGATTTTGAGCAAGCGCTTGCGCGAACTCAGCTTCCTCAACAACGGTGTGCGCATCCGACTCAAGGACGAGCGCAGCGGCAAGGAAGACGACTTCGCCGGTGCGGGTGGCGTGCAGGGTTTTGTGAACTTCATCAACAAGGGCAAGACGGTGTTGCACCCCAATGTGTTCCACGCCATGGGCGACCGCCAAAGCGACCAGGGCACCAACATCGGTGTCGAAGTGGCGATGCAATGGAACAGCGGTTACAACGAGCAAGTGCTGTGCTTCACCAACAACATCCCACAGCGCGATGGCGGCACCCACCTCACCGGATTGCGCGCGGCCATGACAAGGGTGATCAACAAGTACATCGACGAGTCCGAGTTGGCCAAGAAGGCCAAGGTCGAGGTGAGTGGCGACGACATGCGCGAAGGCTTGTGCTGTGTGCTGTCAGTCAAAGTGCCGGAGCCCAAGTTCAGCAGCCAGACCAAAGACAAGCTCGTCTCCAGCGAGGTGCGGGGGCCGGTGGAGGACATCGTCAGCAAGCTGCTCACTGACTACTTGCAAGAGCGCCCCAACGACGCCAAGATCATCGTAGGCAAAATCATCGAGGCGGCGCGTGCCCGCGAAGCAGCCCGCAAAGCGCGCGACATGACCCGCCGCAAAGGCGTCCTTGACGGCATGGGTTTGCCCGGCAAGCTGGCTGACTGTCAAGAGAAAGATCCTGCGCTGTGCGAGATCTACATCGTTGAGGGCGACTCCGCCGGCGGCTCGGCAAAGCAGGGCCGCGACCGCAAGTTCCAGGCGATCCTGCCCTTGCGCGGAAAGATATTGAACGTCGAAAAAGCGCGCTACGAAAAGCTGCTCACCAGCAACGAAATTTTGACGCTGATCACCGCCTTGGGCACCGGCATCGGCAAGGCTGGCGGCAGCACGGGCAACGACGACTTCAACGTCGCCAAGCTGCGCTACCACCGCATCATCATCATGACCGACGCTGACGTAGACGGCGCGCACATCCGCACACTGCTGCTCACCTTCTTTTACCGCCAAATGCCCGAGCTGGTCGAGCGCGGCCACATCTACATTGCCCAACCGCCGCTCTACAAAGTGAAGGCTGGCAAAGAAGAGCTGTACCTGCAAGGCGCAGGCGACCTCGACAACTTTTTGCTACGCATTGCGCTGGTCAACGCGTCGGTGTTCACCGGCGGCCCCGATGTGG
>JBIIZY010000196.1:0-5384 GCA_044346035.1 Rhodoferax sp.
TGTCATCAAGATGGGATTGCTCACCCTGGCGGCATGTAATGCGGCCTGGTTTCACGGACGTGGCTCGCTGGTGAAACTCGATGGTGTGGCCCGTTTCCAAGTGGTGTTGTCCACGCTGATCTGGCTGGCGGTGATCACGTGTGGCCGCTGGATTGCATATATTTGACTGTCACCTGCTCAACATAACGAACCTACCCACCACGCCCAAAGGAGTTTTCCATGGACAGAAGAACCGCGCTGCAATGGCTGGCTGCCACCTCTTTGCCGCTCAGCTTGGATGTGAAGGCGCACCATGGCTGGAGCAGTTTCGATTTGGACCGCCCGCTGTACTTAGAGGGCAAGGCCACCCGCGTGAAATGGCACAACCCGCACACTGAGCTGCTGCTGGAGCTTGCGGCGCCGCTTGCGCTGCCCACTGACTTGGCCCGGCGCAGCCTGCCAGCGCAAACCGCCAGCGTCGATGGGCCCAGCCTGCTAAAAAAGGCGGTGTTGCCCCAACGTGCGGACCGGGTGTGGGAGGTTGAATTGGCGCCGCTGTCGCGCATGGAAGCCTGGAAAGTGCCTGAAATCAAACCTGGCCAGTCGCTGGCCCTGCTGGGATTCACCTTCAAGGATGAAAAAGGTGGCGCGATTGTTCGGGTGGAATACCTGTGGCTCAATGGCAAGACTTATGCTTTGAGGTCATCCCCGGCATAAGGCTACGGGGCTTTGGCAGTGCCAGGGCACCCGTCGGCGCGCCCTAAACCGCCGTCCTTAGTCTGCACGAATTGGCGTTACTAAGGTTAGCGGCAAACCTCTGCGTTGCATTTCAATGCGCAGCAAGTCGGGCCTGTCGGTCACGATGCCCTCAACACCCATGTCCATGACTTCTGCCATTCGCGCCGACACGTTGACCGTCCAGGCAAGCACGGTGAGGCCCAAGGCCTTGGCTTCCTTGATTACTGCAGCATTGAGATCCAGATGAAAGGCAGACCAGATGCGCCCACCCGCGGCATGAATCATTTTTGGAACTGACAGGTGATCGGCAAGTGCGAACCCAGCCGTCCACGCTGAGCCGGTGGCGCGGCCCGCACCGATGTTGTCGAAGTTGCGCTGCTAAATGGACAGGTACACCGTGACTCCTATGCTCAGTGCCACTGCAAATCCTGGCAAGGTGTTCTCAGGCAACATGCGCCCGACGCTGGGGCTCTATTCCGATTTTCGAGTCCAATTGCGCCTACCAAATTTCAGCCTCATGAACAGCCCACAAGACAGCCCGTACCCGACAAGGTACAGACTTTTTGTTGTCTGACACCTGAGGTCCAGGGACGAGCGCATGCCGCCTAGGGCAGCGCTACGTTGTGCGACCCGTCTGGCGATGCAGGCACGCCGGGCTCGATGGTGTAGTAGTCGCCCGCCTCGGCCACAAAAATGTGCGCTGCGATTTTTAGCCCCTGTGGCGCATCCAAACTGCCGGCCGCAATCGACACCCGCTCGCCTCCCGTCGCTTCAAAAAACAAACTGGACCCGCAGCGCGCGCAAAAGCCCCGGCGGTGGTCTGCCACGGCGCTAAACCACTGCAGCGTGCTGTCTTGGGTGAGTGTGAAGTGCGACCGTCGGCAGGCGGTGGCTGCCACGAAGTGTCCGCTGCTTCGGCGGCACTGCTCGCAGTGGCAGGCAATGATGGGGCGCAAGGGCCCGTCGACTTTGTAGCGCACGCTGCCGCACAGGCAGCCGCCGGTAATGGTGGGGTGCATTCAATCTCCTGCGTTGTGAAACAGAGCCATCTCTGCTGTGATCCATTCCTTGAACGCCTTGGAGGCGGCGTGCGTGTGTGAGCCCTCCTGTGCGACCAGGTAGTAGGCCTCCCGCATCGGCACCGATTGGTCAAATGGTCGCACCAACCGGCCTTGTGCAATCAGGTCCTTGGCGATGGTGTCGTGCGCCAGACACACGCCCAGCCCGCGCTGGGCCCAGTCCAGGCTGAGCGCCCAGGTGCTGGCACGGTGGATGGGTGGACGTGCGACGGTGGCCCCGCCGGCATGTGCATCCAGCCACGAGCCCCAGCTTTGGGCCGTGCCCGGCAGGTCAAACAGACGTTGCGCCAGCAGCTGGTCGATGGACTTGATGCGCCGTGCCAACTGCGGCGAACACACCGGAAACATGGATTCTTTGGTCAGGCGCCGCCCCAGGCGGCCCTCGCGCTTGCTCTGACCAAACACAATTTGAACGGAGGCCGAGTTGTTGGGTCGCTCCTCGCTCCACACAGCAGTGGACAGGTGGAGTTGTACCTGGGGGTGCTTGCGCAGAAATTCATCCAAACGCGGGCTGAGCCAAAACAGTGCAAATGATAGGTTGGCGTGCAGTTCAAGTACATCGGGGCCATTGCGGCTGGCCAACACCTTGGTGCCTTCTTCCAGCATGGCGAATGCGGCTTGAACGGTGGGCAGGTAGCCGCGGCCTTCGTCGGTTAGTTCCAGGCCGCGCACACGCCGAAGAAACAGCGTGCGCCCCAGCGCCCCTTCCAGGCTCTTGATTTGCTGGCTCACTGCCGACTGGGTCATGCTCAGTTCCTGGGCCGCCGCGGTGAAGCTCAAGGACCGCGCTGAGGCTTCGAACGCACGCAACCAGTTCAGCGGCGGGAGGCGGGATGCAGTTTGCATAAGTGAGGCATTAGTCAAACTAATCCTACAACGAAAATTTATTCGTTTGCTGCTTGGAAGCCATTCAAGCAAACTCGCGCCACCGGTGCAAAGCCACGCTGGGTGCCGAACGCAGGAGATCCACACCATGTCTGAAATTCTTGTACGCACGGGCCAAACCACACCCCAAGTGGTTCTGCGTGACGCCACCGGCGAGCGCGTGCTGCCCGCCCTGTGGCTGCGCGCCCGCAGCCCTGATCCCAGCCAGCGCGATGCTGTCACCGGGCAGCGCCTGATGAACCCGCACTTGCTGCCCGACGACCTTAGCGTCACCGGAGCACGCCAAGACGGCGCGATGTTGCACATTGCATTCAGCGACGGCTTTGCCGGTGACTACGACCCGGCAGAGCTCATTGCAGGTTCTGTTTTGAGTGAGGAGTGCCCAGAGGCCCGCGCATGGCGTGCCGACATGGAAGTCAAGCCGGTTTACAACTGGCCCGACTTGCAGCGCGACGACGTGCTTTTTGCTGCGTTGAAGGACTTCATTGCGCTGGGCTTCCTGTTGGTCAACCATACGCCAACACAGGCCGATTCCATCCTCAGCATTGCGCTGCGCTTCGGGTTTGTGCGCACCACCAACTTCGGTGCGTTTTTTGAGGTGTATTCGCGCCCCGATTCCAACGATTTGGCCTACCGCCCGGTGGCCCTGGGCCCGCACACCGACAACCCGTACCGCACGCCGGTTCCGGGCATTCAGATACTGCAGTGCCTGCAAAACGAAACCTCCGGGGGGTTTTCTACCTTAGTGGACAGCTTGGCGGTGGCCGAGCAGGTGCGCGCAGAAGACCCGCAGGGGTTTGATTTGCTCAGCCGCATCCCGGTGCGCTTCGAGTACCGCGACGCGACCACGCAATTGGTGGCGGTCAAACCGATGATTGAACTTGATGGGCGCGGCGAGATGACCGGCGTGCACTACAGCCCGCGTCTGGACGACATTCCGCTCATGTCCGAGGCCGACACCCGGCGTTACCACGCGGCGCGCAAGCGCTTAGGCCAATTGTTTGAAGACCCGCGCTACGAACTGCGCTTTCGGCTCAACCCCGGAGAGATGATGATGTTTGACAACAACCGCGTGCTGCACGGCCGCACCGCGTTCAACCCGGCCGAGGGCCACCGTCAGCTTCAAGGTTGCTATATTGACCGCGACGGCCCGCGCAGCCTGTACCGCGTTTTGAAGCGTAAGTTGGCCTAAGCACAGCAAACGAAAGTGACACCATGAACCAGGTTCAATTCACCCAGATGAAAGATGGCACCCGAGAGGAATACGTCTTTCTGCAAGCCTTGGAGCACGACTACATTGCGCAGTTGCCCGACCGCCTGCTGCAGGGCTTGCAGCGTTTAGACGGCTCCTTGCAGGGCTACCAGGTCAGCCGCCTAGAGCATTCTTTGCAAAGCGCGACCCGCGCGGAAGATGACGGTGCCGACATCGAGATGGTGGTCGCCGCCTTGGTGCACGACATCGGCGATGAACTCGCTCCCGAGAACCACTCGCAAATGGCCGCTGCCATTTTGCGGCCCTATGTTCGGGCGGAGGTGACCTGGGTGGTGGAGATGCACGGGCTGTTTCAGATGCAGTTCTACGCCCACCACTATGGCAAAGACGCCAACGGCCATCTGGCCTACCGGGACCACCCGTGGTTTGCAAGTTGCCAACGCTTTTGCGAACGCTACGACCAAGCCGCCTTCGATCCCAGCTACCCCACGCGGCCTTTGGCCCACTTTGAACCGATGTTGCGGGCGGTATTTGGCAGAAAGCCTTTCGATCCGGCAGTGATAGGGCAGCCGCTGTCCTAGGGTAACTCTGATGGGCGAGTGCCTGGGGCAACTTTAGAATTGCGCAGTTCGCCACGCCCCCCGGCTGTCGCATTGCCAGGACATTGCCCCCATGCCAAAAGCCACTCCGAATGACGCCCAACCTGCAGAGCGGGTCATAAAAAAGTACCCCAATCGCAGGCTGTACGACACCGACAGTTCCAGTTACATCACCTTGGCCGAGATCAAGCGCTTGGTGATGGACCACGAGGTTTTTTGCGTGCGCGATGCCAAGACCGGTGAAGACCTCACGCGCAGCATTCTGTTGCAGATCATTTTGGAGGAGGAGGCCCACGGCTCTCCGATGTTTACTGCGCCGGTGCTCGCCAACGTGATCCGGTTTTACGGTCACACCATGCAGGGCTTTATGGGTGGCTACCTTGAGAAGAACATGCAAGCGCTCATGGACATGCAAATTCCGATGGTGCAAGGTGTTATGGGCAACCAGGTTTTTCAGCAAATGCAGGACCAGATCCAAAAGCAGACCGAGCAGTTTTTGGGCACTTTTGGCATCAAGCGCTAGCGCCCGGGCTGCCCAGGCGGTAATTGCGGGGACAATCCGGGCATGCTCCAGACATCTTCATCCCCATCCGACCCGGTGACTGCACCCAAGGTCGGTTTTGTCAGCTTGGGTTGCCCCAAGGCGCTGACCGATTCAGAACTTATTCTCACGCAACTCAGCGCCGAGGGCTACCAAACCAGCAAATCATTCCAGGGCGCTGACCTGGTCATCGTCAACACCTGCGGGTTCATCGATGATGCTGTGAAGGAGAGCTTGGACACCATTGGCGAGGCACTCGCTGAAAATGGCAGGGTGATCGTCACCGGCTGCCTGGGCGCCAAGACCGAAGCCAATGGCGAAAACCTGGTACGCAAAATGCACCCCAAGGT
>JBIIZY010000003.1:0-61156 GCA_044346035.1 Rhodoferax sp.
AACGCTTTGAGCGTGAAGCCCCCACGCTGACCGAGAGCCAGCGCGCTGCGCGCCAGCGCGAATTCGCTGACCAGAACCGCGAGTTCCAGCGCAAGCAGCGTGAGTTCCAAGAAGACCTTACTGCCCGCCGCAACGAGGAACTGCAAAACGTGCTCGAGAAGGTCAACAAAGCTGTCAAACAGGTGGCCGATGCAGAAAAGTACGACCTCGTTATTCAAGAGGTGGCGTACAGCAACGGCAAGCATGACATCACCGACAAAGTGCTGAAGTTCCTCAACGGTGGGTCCAAGTAAGTCTGCGACCTGCAGTACCTGCCATGCAAATGGAGCTGGCACACGTCGTTAGTGCGTTGGGCGGTGAGTTGCACGGCGAACCGGGCATCACCATCACCGCCTTGGCGCCCCTGGATCGTGCCGGCCCCGGCGCGCTGAGCTTTTTAAGCCATGCCAAGTACCGTGCGCAACTGCCCACCAGTTTGGCGTCCTGCGTTATCGTGTCGCCGCAAGATTCGGTGCTTGCCAAGGAGCGCGGTGCTTGCATCGTCACACCCAATCCCTACCTGTACTTCGCCCGCGTGACGCAGTTGTGGCGTCGGCACCTGCTGCGCACCAGTGGGCCTTCGAATGGGCCTTTGATCCACCCCACAGCGGTCATTGCCGCCAGCGCGCAAGTGCACCCCAGCGCGGCCATCGGTGCGTTGTGCGTGGTTGAAGCGGGCGCCCAAGTCGGTGCGGACAGTGTGCTCAAGTCCCGTGTGACCGTCGGTGAGAACTGTGTGATAGGCCAGCGGTGTTTGCTGCATCCGGGCGTGGTGATTGGCGCCGATGGGTTCGGCTTTGCGCTCGATGGTGAGCGCTGGGAAAAAATCGAGCAGCTCGGTAGCGTGTGGATCGGCAATGATGTGGAGATTGGCGCCAACACCTGCATTGACCGCGGAGCCTTGCAAGACACCGTGATTGAAGATGGTGTGAAGCTCGACAACCTCATCCAGATTGGCCACAACGTGCGTATCGGGCGCCATACTGCGCTGGCGGGTTGTGTGGGCGTGGCGGGCAGCACCACCATCGGCGCGAATTGCACGGTGGGCGGCGGCGCGGTGGTGTTGGGCCATTTGACCTTGGCCCCCGGTGTGCACATCTCCGCGTCCACTGTGGTCACCAAATCCGTGCTGCGACCCGGAAACTACACGGGTGTGTTCCCCATGGAAGAAAACAGCGCTTGGGAGCGCAATGCCGCCACGCTCAAGCAATTGCACAGCCTGCGCGACCGAATCAAGACCTTAGAGAAAGAAGCAAAACGATGATGGACATCCACAAGATTCTCAAACAGCTGCCCCATCGGTTTCCTTTTTTGCTGGTTGACCGGGTGACGCACATCGAGAAGGGCAAGCGCATCACCGCGCTCAAGAACGTCACCATCAACGAGCCCTTTTTTGTGGGGCACTTCCCCCACCGTCCGGTGATGCCCGGTGTGTTGATGCTCGAAGCCTTGGCCCAGGCCGCTGCTCTGCTTGCCTTTGACGCGCTGGATGCCACGCCCAACGACCAGATGGTGTACTACTTTGCAGGTATCGAGGGTGCCCGTTTCAAACGCCCGGTCGAGCCTGGCGACCAATTGGTTTTACAGGTGGAGCTGCTGCGCATGAAGGCGGGTATTTTTAAGTTCAAAGCGGCTGCCATGGTGGGCGACGAGTTGGCGGTCGAGGCGGAGCTGACCTGCGCCATGCGCGCGATTGCCTAAGGTGCCCGCTGTGACGGCCATTCACCCAACCGCGGTGGTCGACGCCGCCGCCCAAATTGACAGCTCGGTGACGGTAGGGCCCTACACCGTGATCGGCCCGCACGTGCGCATCGGCGCCGGTACCACGGTGGGGCCGCACTGCGTGATCGAAGGCCACACCACCATTGGGCGGGACAACCGCATCTTCCAGTTCAACTCACTCGGCGCGATTCCGCAGGACAAGAAGTACGCTGGGGAGCCGTGTGAGCTCGTCATTGGCGACCGCAACACCATCCGCGAGTTTTGTACTTTCAACATCGGTTCACCCGGCGACGCCGGTGTGACCCGGGTGGGGAACGACAACTGGCTGATGGCCTATGTTCACCTTGCACACGACTGCGTGGTCGGCGACCACACCATCTTTGCCAACAACTCGCAACTCGCGGGCCATGTGCATGTGGGCGATTGGGTGATCCTCGGTGGTTTTACCGTGGTGCACCAGTTTGTGCGGCTCGGTGCCCACAGCATGACTGCTATGTGTTCGCTGCTGTTCGCCGATGTCCCGCCGTTTGTGATGTGCCAAGGCCAGCCTGCCCAGGCGCGGTCCATGAACTTCGAGGGCTTGCGCCGGCGCGGCTTTTCACCTGCGCGTATCAGCGCAGTTAAGGCCATGCACAAAATCCTGTACCGCGACGACCTGACCCTGGAGGTCGCTAAGGGCCGTATCGCCGAGCTGGGCAGCAGCCAGCCTGAAGCCGCGGCCGACGCCGAGTTGATGCGGTCTTTTCTGGACCAGACACCGCCGCAGCGCGGCATTGTTCGCTGAGTCGCCGCATGGCGTTTGACACCGGTTCTGCGCCGCCCACGGTCGCGATGGTGGCGGGTGAAGCATCGGGGGACCTGTTGGCCGGTTTGCTGTTGGCTGGCATGCAGGTGCGGTGGCCACAGATGGTCGCCCACGGTATCGGTGGGCCACAGATGCAGGCGCTCGGTTTTTCCGCATGGTGGCCGCACCACAAGCTGTCGGTGCACGGTTTTGGTTGGGATTTGTTGCTGCGCTACCGTGAAATCGTTGGGATTCGCAAGCAGTTGCTGCGCCGCCTCTTGGCGCAACGGGTGGACCTTTTTGTCGGCGTCGATGCGCCCGATTTCAACCTGGACTTGGAGGCGTCGCTCAAGGCGCAAGGCACCAAGACCGTGCATTTTGTATGCCCCTCGGTGTGGGCTTGGCGTGCCGAGCGCTTGCACACAATGCGCTTGTGCGTGGACCACGTCCTGTGCATTTTCCCGTTTGAGCCTGAGCTGCTCGCAGCCCATGGCATTGCGTCTACCTACGTGGGCCACCCGCTGGCCAACGTGATCCCCATGGTGCCCGACCGCGCGCATGCCCGCAGCGTGCTGGGACTTGGATTGGAGGACGAAGTTGTTGCACTGCTGCCTGGCAGCAGGGTCTCCGAGGTGGCGCATTTGGCGCCCCGCTTTTTTGCTGCCGCAAGCCATATCGCCAAGGTGCGGCCGCGGGTCCGGTTTGTGGTTCCCGCCGCGCCGGGCTTGGTGGAGCGCATCCAGTCGGTGGCGCGGGCCCACGGGTCGCTTGCGCACCTGCACATCGTGGCTGGGCAATCCCACACCGTGCTTGCGTCCTGTGACGTGACCTTGGTGGCCAGCGGCACCGCCACCCTGGAGGCAGCGTTGTTCAAGCGACCCATGGTGATCGCGTACCACATGAGCAAGCTTTCGTGGCAACTGATGCGCCGCAAACGCTTGCAACCCTGGGCGGGTTTGCCCAACATTTTGTGCCGTGATTTTGTGGTGCCCGAGTTGTTGCAGGACGCTGCTACACCGCAAGCGCTGGCCGATGCCGTGCTGCAGTGGTTGGAAGCGCCCACGCACGCGCCCCAGCGCTTGGCCGCATTGCAAACCACGTTTGCCCAACTGCACCACGCGCTGCAGCGCGACACCGCGACAATCGCCACCGATGCCATCCAGAAAGTACTCCAAGGGTGACTTGCCCGCGCCCCGCCAAGCCAGCTTGACCTGGGATGTCCCCGGTTTGCATGCCGGCGTGGACGAGGCGGGCCGTGGCCCCTTGGCTGGGCCGGTGGTGGCCGCCGCGGTGATCTTGGACGACCTGCATCCCATACGCGGACTCAACGACTCCAAAAAGTTGTCTCCAAAGCGGCGCGAGGCTTTGTACGACGAAATCCGGTCCAAAGCACTGTGCTGCTCGGTAGCCCAGGCCAGTGTTGAAGAGATTGACCGCTTAAACATCTTGCAGGCGACGTTGCTGGCAATGCGCCGTGCCGTCGAGGGTTTGCGCCTGGTGCCCGCCAAAGTGCTGGTGGACGGCAACCGCCTACCGCCCTTGGGCGTGCTGGCAGAAGCCATCGTGCGTGGCGATGCGACGGTCCCCGCTATTTCTGCAGCATCCATCGTGGCCAAGGTGACCCGTGACCGCTGGTGTGCCGAGTTGGACCAGCGCTTTCCCCAGTACGGATTTGCCTCCCACAAGGGCTATGGCACGGCGGAGCACCTGATGGCCTTGCGGCTCCATGGCGCGTGCCCTGAGCACCGACGCTCCTTTAGCCCAGTGGCCCAGCTGCTCGGATAAGCCATGACCCATCCGCAGCCCACTGTTATTCGCTCGCGCGATAACGTTTTTTTCAAAGAAGTGCGCAAGCTTGCGCACGACAGCGCCGCCTACCGCAAGGCTGCGCGCGTGTGGTTGGAGGGCGAGCACCTTTGTACTGCGGCGCTAGCCCGTGGGTTGCAGCCCTTGTGTGGTGTTTTTTCCGAGTCATATTGGCCTACCGCCCCCACAGCTTGGGCGCACGCAGCCCAGCGTTCGGTGGTGGTCTCGGATGCTTTGTTTCGGGACCTGAGTGCCTTGGAATCGCACGGGCGTTGGGGCTTTATGGTGGATTTGCCGCGCCCTGGCGCCATTGCGCCGCATGCGGGCAGCGTGGTGCTGGACCGGGTGCAGGATGCGGGCAATGTGGGTTCCATTCTGCGCAGCGCCAGTGCGTTTGGTTTTCGGCAGGTGCTGGCGCTTCAAGGCACGGCGGCCCTGTGGAGCCCCAAGGTGTTGCGCGCTGGTATGGGCGCCCACTTTGGTTTGGAGTTGCACGAGGGCCTGGCGGCAGGCGACTTGGACGCCTTGACCGTGCCCTGGCTGGTCACCGACGTACACCAAGGCGCGCTGCTGCAGGACGTGGCGATTCCGCAACCCTGCGCCTGGGTTCTTGGGCATGAAGGGCAGGGCGTGGCCCCGGCTTTGGCAGCGCGCGCGCGCGTTCGTGTTCGTATCGGACAGCCCGGCGGAGAAGAGTCGCTCAACGTGGCTGCAGCGGCTGCCATTTGCCTGCACGCCAGCACCCTGTACAAGCCTGTGCGCTGAGTCCCAAAGCGCCAGTTTGGGCCCGGCCCTCGGCTATACTGCGTGGCTTCCCAGAAATCAGCCGTCCCAAGCGCAGCTCTGACCTTTCCCCCTCAAAAGCGAAGCACCTGGAGCCAGTCCAGAGCGCGATTGGGCGACCCGTACACTATTCGGAGAACCCAGTGCTTTTGTCTCTCAAGGGAGCCCAGCCTCCCGCTGTTTTGGCGCTCGCAGACGGCACGGTCTACATCGGAAATTCCATCGGAGCTGCCGGCTCCACGGTTGGTGAGGTGGTGTTCAACACCTCCATGACCGGCTACCAGGAAATTCTCACAGACCCCAGCTACTGCCAACAGATCGTCACGCTCACCTACCCCCACATTGGCAGCTACGGCACCAACTCCGAGGATGTCGAGTCAGACAAGGTGCAGGCCGCTGGCCTGGTCATCAAAGACCTGCCTTTGCTCGCATCCAACTTCCGCTCCAGCCACGCGCTGCAGTCCTATCTGGTGGCGCAAAACACCGTTGCGATAGCCAACATCGATACCCGCCAGCTGACCCGCCAACTGCGCACCCACGGTGCCCAGAACGGCAGCATCGTGGCCCTGGCCAGCGGCGAGTCCATCACCAGCGCAGTGCTCGAAAAGGCAGTGGCTGCCGCCAAGGCCGCACGGCCCATGGCCGGGCTCGATTTGGCACAGGTGGTTTCTGCGCGCGCGCCCTACGCATGGAGCGAGTCGGAGTGGGTGCTAGGCCAGGGCTACGGCGAGCAAACTGCGCCGCGCTTTCATGTGCTGGCCTACGACTTTGGTATCAAGAAAAACATTCTGCGCATGTTGGCGCAGCGCGGTTGCAAAGTGACGGTGGTGCCAGCGAAAACGTCCGCAGCGCAGGCCTTGTCCTACGGTGCGGATGGCATTTTTCTGAGCAACGGACCGGGCGACCCCGAGCCTTGCAACTACGCCATCGACGCTGCGCGCACGCTCATCGATACAGGCGTGCCCACATTTGGCATCTGCCTGGGGCACCAGATCATGGCGCTGGCTTCGGGTGCCAAGACCTTCAAGATGAAGTTTGGTCACCACGGCGCCAACCACCCGGTGAAAGATCTGGCCACCGGCCGTGTCTCCATCACCAGCCAAAACCATGGTTTCGCGGTCGATGCCGACTCGCTACCCTCTACCTTGCGGGCAACCCATGTCAGCCTGTTTGACAACACCTTGCAAGGCTTGGAGCGTACCGACCGGCCTGCGTTTTGTTTTCAGGGCCACCCAGAAGCATCGCCAGGCCCGCAGGACATCGGCTACTTGTTCGACCGGTTTGTGGCGTCCATGGCCCAGCGCGCATGAGCTTTTACGGCGTTACCGACATCTGGACCTACGTGGTCGGGGCGATCGGCATCATCTTGCTGCCCGGCCCCAACTCGTTGTACGTGCTCTCGGTGGCAACTGCGCGTGGTGTGCGCGCGGGCTACCAGGGCGCGTGCGGCGTGTTTGTTGGCGACACGGTGCTGCTGGCCCTCACCGCCTTGGGAGCAGCCAGCCTGCTGCGCTCCAACCCGGCGCTGTTTTGGGTGGTCAAGTACGCTGGCGCGGCGTACTTGTCATGGGTGGGCTTGAACTTGGTGTGGGCTGCAGCGCGCAAGTGGCGCCAGCTTGAGAACACGCAATCTGAGGTGGTGCAAACGCCAGGCAATTTGCAACGTCCGTTTCAGCGCGCTTTGGTGATTAGTCTGCTCAACCCCAAGGCGATTTTGTTTTTGCTTTCGTTCTTTGTGCAGTTCATTGATCCGACTTACGAGACGCCGGCGGTTCCGTTTTTGATTTTGAGCGCCATCATCATGGTCTTTAGCGCGCTGTATCTGTCAGCGCTGATTTTTTTGGGTGCGAAGCTGGCCGATGCCTTTCGCGCCCGTAGACGCCTAACGGCGGGTCTTTCAAGCGCAGTGGGCGCGCTGTTCCTTTGGTTTGGAGCGCGCCTTGCCACTGCAAGTCTGAACTAGGTAGAAACATGCCCAAACGCACCGACATCCAAAGCATCCTCATCATTGGCGCTGGCCCCATCATCATTGGCCAGGCATGCGAGTTCGATTACTCCGGTGTGCAGGCCTGCAAAGCCCTGCGCGAGGAGGGCTACAAGGTCATTCTGATCAACAGCAACCCCGCCACCATCATGACCGATCCGGCCACGGCGGACGTGACCTACATCGAACCCATCACCTGGCAAACGGTCGAGAAAATCATCGCCAGGGAGCGCCCCGATGCGATCTTGCCCACGATGGGAGGCCAAACCGCACTGAACTGCGCGCTCGACTTGTGGCGTCACGGTGTGCTGGACAAGTACAACGGCGCGGCCACCGGCAAAGCCGTGGAGCTGATAGGCGCGACCCCCGAGGCGATTGACAAGGCCGAGGACCGCCTCAAGTTCAAAGACGCGATGACCCATATCGGCCTGGGTTCTGCGCGTTCGGGCATCGCCCACAGCATGGAGGAGGCTTGGAGCGTGCAAAAGACAGTGGGCTTTCCCACCGTCATTCGCCCCAGCTTCACATTGGGCGGCACCGGCGGCGGCATCGCCTACAACGCCGAGGAATTCGAGACCATCTGCAAGCGTGGCTTAGAGGCCTCACCGACCAACGAACTGCTGATCGAAGAGTCGCTCTTGGGCTGGAAAGAGTACGAGATGGAGGTGGTGCGCGACAAGGCTGACAACTGCATCATCGTGTGCTCCATCGAAAACTTGGACCCCATGGGCGTGCACACCGGCGACTCGATCACCGTGGCTCCAGCGCAAACGCTGACCGACAAGGAATACCAAATTTTGCGCAACGCATCGCTGGCGGTGCTGCGCGAAATTGGGGTGGATACCGGCGGCTCCAATGTGCAGTTTGCAATCAACCCGGCCGATGGGCGGATGGTCGTCATCGAGATGAACCCCCGCGTCTCGCGCTCGTCCGCGTTGGCATCCAAGGCCACCGGCTTTCCCATTGCCAAGGTGGCAGCCAAGTTGGCGGTGGGCTTCACCCTCGACGAGTTACGCAACGACATCACGGGTGGTGCTACACCGGCCTCGTTTGAGCCCAGCATTGACTACGTGGTCACCAAAATTCCGCGGTTTGCCTTCGAGAAGTTCCCTACCGCAGACAGCCGCCTGACCACCCAGATGAAGTCCGTGGGCGAGGTGATGGCAATGGGCCGCACCTTCCAGGAGTCGTTCCAGAAGGCCTTGCGCGGGCTGGAAGTGGGCGTGGACGGCATGAACGAAAAAACCCAGGACCGCGAGGTGCTCGAAAAGGAGTTGGGCGAGCCCGGCCCAGAGCGCATCTGGTACGTGGGCGACGCCTTCGCGCAGGGCATGGGTGTTGACGAGGTGTTTGCGCTTACCAAGATCGATCGCTGGTTTTTGGTACAGATAGAACAGATCGTCAAGATCGAGCTCGAGATCGAGCGCCTGCCCCAACCCGCCAGCGGAAGCGCCCTGGATCGCATCGATGCGGCCACCTTGCGCGGCCTCAAACAAAAGGGCTTTTCAGACCGCCGCCTTGCACGCCAGTTCAAGACCACGGACAAAGCGGTGCGCGAGAAGCGCCGCGCCCTGGGCGTGCGCCCGGTCTACAAGCGCGTCGACACCTGCGCGGCCGAGTTCGGCACCCACACCGCCTACTTGTATTCCACCTATGAAGCCGAAGGCGCCGAGTGCGAAGCCGCACCCACCGATCGCCAAAAAATCATGGTGCTTGGCGGTGGCCCCAACCGCATTGGGCAGGGCATTGAGTTCGATTACTGCTGCGTCCATGCCGCGCTGGCTCTGCGCGAGGATGGGTTCGAGACCATCATGGTCAACTGCAACCCCGAGACGGTGTCCACCGACTATGACACCTCCGACCGTTTGTACTTCGAGCCGCTCACCTTGGAAGACGTGCTCGAAATCGTGGACAAGGAAAAGCCATTGGGCGTGATCGTGCAGTACGGCGGACAAACGCCGCTCAAGCTGGCGCTCGACCTGGAGGCCAATGGCGTGCCCATCATAGGCACCTCGCCCGACATGATCGATGCGGCCGAAGACCGGGAACGCTTCCAAAAGCTGTTGCACCAGCTCAAGCTGCGCCAGCCGCCCAACGCCACCGCCCGCACCGAGGCCGAGGCGCTGGAAAAAGCGGCCGCGCTGGGCTATCCCTTGGTGGTTCGCCCCAGCTATGTGCTGGGTGGGCGCGCCATGGAAATCGTGCACGAGCAACGCGACCTGGAGCGCTACATGCGCGAGGCGGTCAAGGTCAGTCACGACTCACCGGTGTTGCTGGACCGTTTCTTGAGTGACGCGATTGAGTGCGACGTGGACTGCATCCGTGACGCCTCAGGCGCCACCTTCATTGGCGGTGTGATGGAGCACATTGAGCAAGCGGGCGTGCACAGCGGCGACTCGGCGTGCTCGTTGCCACCGTACTCCCTGTCCAAAGAGACGGTTGACGAAATCAAGCGGCAGTCTTCGGCCATGGCCGGCGCTCTGCATGTGGTGGGCCTGATGAATGTGCAATTCGCCATTCAGCATGTTGATGGCAAGGACGTGATTTATGTGCTCGAGGTCAACCCGCGCGCCAGCCGCACCGTGCCCTTTGTCTCCAAGGCGACTGGCATTCAACTGGCCAAGGTGGCTGCGCGTTGCATGGCCGGCCAGACGCTGGCCAGCCAGGGTTTGCTGGCCGAGGTCACTCCGCCGTACTTCAGCGTGAAAGAAGCCGTGTTTCCATTTGTGAAGTTTCCTGGTGTGGACACCATCCTGGGCCCCGAGATGAAATCCACCGGCGAGGTGATGGGCGTTGGCACCACCTTCGGCGAAGCCTTCGTCAAATCCCAACTGGGCGCTGGTGCCAAGTTGCCGCGTGCTGGCACGGCATTCATCTCCGTCAAGCAAAGCGACAAGCCCCGCGCGGTGGCCGTGGCGCGCGGCTTGGTGGCCCTGGGTTTCGACATCATCGCCACCAAGGGTACCGCAGCCACCATCAATGCCGCCGGCGTGGCCTGCCGCGTGGTCAACAAGGTCACCGAGGGCAGGCCCCATGTGGTGGACATGATCAAGAACAACGAGATTGCGATGGTCATCAACACCGTGGAGGAGCGTCGCAACGCCATCGTGGATTCCCGCCACATTCGCACCTCGGCGCTGCTGGCCCGGGTGACAACCTACACCACCATTGCCGGAGCCGAAGCCGCGGTGGAGGGGATGAAATACCTGGATCGCTTACAGGTCATTTCGGTACAAGACATGCATGCCATGCTTGCGGCATGAGTTGGCATAATTTCCCACTTTTCATTTGGCAAACCCCATGGCGACCATTCCGATAACCAAGCGCGGTGCAGAAATGCTCAAGGCCGAGCTGCACCGGCTCAAGACGGTTGACCGCCCGGCTGTGATCAACGCAATTGCCGAGGCGCGCGCGCAAGGGGATTTGAGCGAAAACGCCGAGTACGAGTCCGCCAAAGACCGGCAAGGCTTCGTTGAAGGACGCATTCAGGAGGTGGAAGGCAAGCTGTCTGCCGCGCAAGTGATCGACCCCGCGCTACTCGACGCGGGCGGTCGCGTGGTGTTTGGATGCACCGTGGAGTTGCAAGACGAGGACAGTGGCGAACGCGTCAAGTACCAAATCGTCGGCGAAGACGAGGCTGATCTCAAGCAAGGTTTGATCAATATCAGCTCGCCCATCGCGCGCGCGCTCATTGGCAAGGAAGAGGGCGACACCGCCGTGGTACAGGCCCCCGGAGGCGAAAAGTTCTACGAGATCATGGCGGTTTACTACGTCTGATCACGCAGCGCCCCGAACAATGCGCAACCTGCACCTGTGGATCGCCGCAGTCTGGTCCGTTAGCTTGGGCAGCCTGGGTTTTTTGGTGGTGCCTTTGCTGTTTGCCAAGCTCCCCAGCCCGGCCATCGCTGGCAACATGGCGGCCCAGTTGTTCTCTGCGCAGACGGTGGTCTCGCTTGCCTGTGCTGTGGTCTTGCTCTTGCTGCTTCGCTCCGATAAGCGCTACGTGGGTGTTGCGGTGGCGCAAAGCGCCACCGTGTATGTGCTCGCCGGTGCCTTGCTGGCACTGCTGGTGGAACTCGGTGTTGCGCCCCGTATCGTCGCCCGCGAGAACCTGGCCCTGTGGCATGCGGTGGGAAGCGCGATGTACCTAGCCCAGTGGGTGTGTGCTTGCGTGGTGTTTGGCAAGCTGATCGGCGAACACCGCAGCCACAATTGAGGCCCTTGCTGCCGAGCTAGCTCCGCTCAGGTTTGGCTGCGTTTTTTGATGCTGCGCTGGGGTTTGGGCTTGGCGCGCTTGACGTTGCCCCCTGCGGTGAGCCGCTGGTTCCCCAGCACCCGCAGCGTTTTGACTTCGGGGCGCTGCCCGGCGCGTTTGCTGTACTTCAACACCTTGAAATCGCGCGGACCCGGCATGCGGTCTTCGTCGGTGGCGTTGCGCTCTTTGGGTGGTAAAGCGCGCCACAGCACCAGCAGCTTGCCGATGTGCTGGATGGCGGCAGCGTTGAGTTCATCGGCCAGGGATTGAAACATCGCTTCACGCGCCGCCCGATCATCCGAAAAAATCCGAACCTTGATCAAACCGTGGGCATTGAGGGCGGCATCAATCTCCTTTCGGACATTGGCGGTCAGGCCGTCATTTCCGACCAGAACCACTGGATCGAGGTGGTGCGCTTGCGCCCGGTGCGCCTTGCGCTGTGCGGGAGTCATTTCGATTTGGGGCATGTCGGTATTATCGACCGAATGGATGTGCCCAAAAAAAACAGCAAGCCTGCAGGCAAGAAGCTCAACAAAGCGTGGTTGCATGACCACCTCAACGACCCCTACGTAAAGCTTGCCACGCGTGAGGGCTACCGCGCGCGCGCGGCCTACAAACTCAAGGAAATGGATGAGACATTGCGGCTGTTCAAGCCCGGCGATGTGGTGGTCGATCTTGGCAGCACGCCCGGTGCGTGGAGCCAGTACCTGCGTCGCAGAATGCTGCCTGATGGCGCAGCCGCAGGGCAAGTTAGAGGCGCCATCGTCGCGGTGGACCTGCTGCCCATGGAGTCGATCGAAGGTGTGCACTTCATTTTGGGGGACTTTCGGGAAGCGCAAACACTGTCGCACATCGAAGCTGCCTTGGGCAATCGGCAAGTCGATGTGGTGGTATCCGACATGGCGCCCAACCTGACTGGCATCGCTTCTGTGGATGCGGCGGGCAGCGAGTATTTGGTGGAATTGGCCATCGAGTTTGCACAAAGCCACTTGGTCGCGCACGGTGTGCTGGTGGCCAAGGTCTTTCACGGCGCCAGTTACGACACGCTGGTTAAGTGCTTCAAGGCTTCATTTCATGCGGTAAAACCCTTCAAGCCCAAGGCCTCACGCGACCGCTCCGCAGAAACCTACCTGGTGGGAAAAGGATTGCGCTAACCCCGCGTACCTGCCGCCATTCCCTTGTGGGGGCTATGGCTGTCATTTTGAAAATATCCGGGCGCCTTGCTTGAAAGGCCTAAAATGATCTTCACTTGACAGGCTTAGGTTGTGGCCTCGGTCATTGTGTTTATCACCTGGAGTTCCGCTTGAATAATCAATGGTTTTCGAAGATCGCGGTGTGGCTGGTCATCGGCTTGGTGCTTTTCACTGTATTCAAGCAGTTTGAGGCGCGTGGTCCGGCTGGAGCCAGCTCCATGGGGTACTCTGACTTTTTGGAGGAAGTGCGCAAAAAGCAGATCAAGTCGGCTGTGATCCAAGAGGGCCCTAGTGGCACCGAGATCGTCGCAGAGACCATGGACAACCGCCGCGTGCGAACGACGGCAACCTTCCTTGACCGCGGATTGGTTGGCGACCTCATCAACAACGGCGTCAAGTTTGACGTCAAGCCCCGCGAAGAAGCATCACTGCTCATGACCTTGCTGGTCAGCTGGGGTCCTATGTTGCTGCTGATCGGCGTCTGGATTTACTTCATGCGCCAAATGCAAGGCGGCGGCAAGGGTGGGGCTTTCAGCTTTGGCAAGAGCAAGGCGCGCTTGCTTGACGAGAACACCAACACCGTGACCTTCGCCGATGTTGCCGGTTGCGACGAAGCCAAGGAGGAAGTGAAGGAAGTTGTCGACTTCCTCAAAGATCCCTCCAAGTTCCAAAAGCTCGGTGGACGTATTCCGCGCGGTTTGCTCTTGGTTGGCCCGCCGGGGACTGGCAAGACCTTGTTGGCCAAGTCCATCGCTGGCGAGGCCAAGGTGCCGTTTTTCAGTATTTCGGGTTCGGACTTCGTAGAGATGTTTGTGGGTGTAGGCGCCTCCCGCGTGCGCGACATGTTCGACAACGCCAAGAAGAACGCGCCTTGCATCATCTTCATCGATGAAATTGACGCGGTGGGCCGCCAACGCGGCGCCGGTTTGGGCGGCGGCAACGACGAGCGCGAGCAAACGCTCAACCAAATGCTGGTGGAAATGGATGGTTTCGAGACCAACGTTGGCGTGATTGTGGTGGCTGCCACCAACCGCCCGGACATTTTGGATGCCGCTCTGTTGCGTCCCGGCCGTTTCGACCGTCAGGTGTACGTGACCTTGCCTGACATCCGCGGCCGCGAACAAATTCTCAATGTGCACATGCGCAAGGTTCCGCTGGGCCAAGACGTCAGCGCCAGCGTGATCGCCCGTGGTACCCCCGGGATGAGTGGTGCCGACTTGGCCAACCTGTGCAATGAAGCCGCCCTCATGGCCGCAAGGCGCAACGCGCGCCTGGTTGAGATGCAGGACTTTGAGAGGGCCAAGGACAAAATCTTGATGGGCCCCGAGCGCAAGAGCATGGTCATGCCCGAGGGCGAGCGCAAGAACACCGCCTACCACGAAGCCGGGCATGCACTCATTGGCAAGCTGCTACCCAAGTGCGACCCAGTGCACAAAGTCACCATCATTCCCCGTGGCCGTGCCCTGGGCGTGACCATGAGCCTGCCCGCACAAGACCGTTACTCCTACGATAGCGAGTACATGCTCAACCAGATCAGCATGCTTTTTGGCGGGCGCATCGCGGAAGAAGTGTTCATGAACCAGATGACCACTGGTGCCAGCAACGACTTTGAACGCGCAACCCAGATCGCGCGTGACATGGTGACCCGCTACGGCATGACCGACGCCCTGGGCCCCATGGTGTACGCAGAGAACGAGGGCGAAGTGTTCCTGGGGCGCTCGGTGACCAAAACCACCACCATGAGCGAGCAGACCATGCAAAAGGTCGACGGCGAGGTGCGCCGCATCATCGATCAACAGTACGCCCTGGCCCGCAAGCTCATCGAGGACAACCGCGACAAGATGCACGCCATGGCCTCGGCCCTGCTGGAGTGGGAAACCATCGACAGCGACCAGCTCGACGACATCATGGCCGGCAAGTCGCCGCGTCCGCCCAAGGACTGGACTCCGCGCACACCCAGCTCGGGTGGCGGCGATGGTGGAGGTGCACCGGCAGTGCCGGCCGACCCCACGCCCACCGTTGCCTGAGCGCACCCGGGGCGCACGCGAAAGCGGGGCATAGCGCCCCGTTTTTCATGGACTGTTCCCCAGCCCTCACCGTGCTACATACCATTTTTTTACGTGCATTGGCAGACCACCCGTTTCACGATTGACCTGGCGTTGCCCAAGGTGATGGGCATCGTCAACGTGACGCCCGATTCGTTCTCTGACGGCGGCCGGTACGCTTGCGAGCGTGCAGCCCTGGCGCACTGTGATGCGCTGCTGGCGCAAGGTGCCCACATGCTTGACATCGGCGGCGAGTCGACCCGGCCTGGGGCCAGCCCGCTAGCCGCACGCGACGAACTCGCAAGGGTGCTGCCGGTGGTGCGCTACGCGGTCGGCTTGGGTGTCCCGGTGTCGGTCGACACCTACAAGCCCGAGGTGATGCAGGCGGTGCTGGATGTGGGCGCCGACATCATCAACGACGTGTGGGCTCTGCGTTGGCGCGACCCCTTGCAGCCGCAGTCCGCCGCCGATGTGGTGGCGGCGCACGCACGCTGCGGCGTGTGCCTGATGCACATGCACCGCGAGCCCAGCACCATGCAGGCAAGTCCGATGGAAGGCGACGCTCCTGCCCAGGTGCGTGCATTTCTGGACACTGCGGCCATGGCACTGCGCCAGCGCGGCGTAGACGCATCGCGTATCTGTGTCGACCCTGGCATAGGATTTGGCAAAACGGTGGCGCAAAACTTTGCGTTGCTGGCGCGCCAAGACCAACTGCTTTCGCTGGGCTACCCGGTGCTGGCCGGGTGGTCACGCAAGTCGTCGCTGGCGGCCGTAATGCAAGACCTCTCTGGTGCGCCTGAGCCGGTTGAGCCGGCGCAGCGCTTGGTGCCCAGTGTGGCTGCCGCCTTGATCGCAGCCCAAAATGGCGCGCGCGTGCTGCGGGTGCATGATGTCAAAGAGACGGTGCAGGCACTGCAGGTGTGGCAGGCGGTGCAGACCCATTGCATAACGCCTAGTTGAAAGCCTGGTGGAACGCAGGCTAGGGTGAAAACGCTTAAAAAAGAGGAAGCAGGGATATGTCTAGACGCTACTTTGGAACCGACGGCATCCGGGGCACGGTGGGCCAAGCACCGATCACGCCGGACTTCATGCTTCGCTTAGCGCATGCGGTGGGCCGTGTGCTCAAGCGCACCGAAGCGCACCCGACGGTGTTGATCGGCAAGGACACGCGGATTTCGGGCTACATGATCGAGAGTGCGCTGGAAAGTGGCTTTAACTCCGCCGGCGTAGAAGTTGTTTTGTTGGGGCCGCTACCGACGCCCGGCGTTGCCTACCTGACCCGCGCGCAGCGGGCGTCGCTCGGCGTGGTTATCAGCGCCAGCCACAACCCGTTTGCCGACAACGGCATCAAGTTTTTCAGCGCACAGGGCACCAAGCTGCCCGACGACTGGGAGCTGGAGGTGGAGGCCGCGTTGGAGCAGCCGCCCGTATGGGTTGACTCCGCGCACCTGGGCAAGTCGCGGCGCTTGACCGATGCGGCGGGCCGCTACATTGAGTTTTGCAAAAGCACCTTTGCTAGCGATCTGACCCTCAAGGGTCTCAAGGTCGTGGTAGACGCCGCCCACGGCGCTGCCTACCAGATCGCGCCCAAGGTGTTTCACGAGCTGGGGGCTGAGGTCATCTCGATTGGCTGTGCGCCCGATGGCCTCAACATCAACAAGGACGTGGGCGCAACCCACCCCGACGCCTTGGTGGCTGCCGTTCTGGCTCACGGCGCGGACGTGGGCATTGCACTCGATGGCGATGCTGATCGCCTACAGTGGGTCGATGCGAAAGGGCGTTTGTACAACGGCGACGAGCTGCTTTATCTAATGGCCGAAGACCGCTTGGGACGTGGCGAGTCGGTGCCTGGCGTGGTAGGCACCTTGATGACCAATATGGCGGTTGAGCTTGCGCTGCGCCAGCGTGGCGTGCAGTTGGTGCGCGCCAAGGTCGGCGACCGCCATGTTCTCGAAGCCTTGAACCAGCACCGCTGGGTGCTGGGTGGTGAGGGCTCGGGGCATTTGCTGGCACTCGACAAGCACACCACCGGCGACGGCCTGGTGTCGGCTCTCATGGTGTTGCAGGCCTGTGTGCGTTCGGGTAAGACGGTTGCCGAGTTACTCAGCGCCATCACCCTGTTCCCGCAGGTGTTGATTAACGTGCGCCTGCAACCCGGACAGGACTGGAAGTCCAACCCCCAGCTGCAAGACGCCGCCGATGCGGTGCAGGCCGAGCTGGGCGACGCGGGCCGTGTGCTGATACGGGCCAGCGGCACGGAGCCGGTGGTGCGCGTCATGGTCGAAGCCCGCGAGGCCAGCGTAGCCCAAGCCTGCGCACAGCGCATAGCAGCCACCTTGGCCGCCGTATGACCCAAGACAGCATCCGTGTCTGCCAGGCAGACTATGCCAAACCTGCACACGCCACCGCCGTTGTAGACCTGCTCGATGCATACGCGCGGGACCCTATGGGCGGCGGCGAAGGGCTTAGCGCATTTTCCAAGGCCCACGTGGTCGCGGCTTTGGCGCAGCGCCCCCAGGCGTTTAGCGTGCTGGCGTTTGATGGCGAAGGCGATAGCCGTCCGGTGGGTTTGGTCAACTGCATCGAGGGATTCTCGACGTTTGCTTGCAGGCCGTTGGTCAATGTGCACGATCTGGCCGTGCTTGGTGCCTACCGCGGCCGCGGTGTGGGCCAACGCATGCTCGCGCTGGTGGAGGCGATCTCCCTTGCGCGTGGCGCTTGCAAGCTAACCTTGGAAGTGCTCTCGGGCAACGCCAACGCCATGGCGTTGTACGCCCGCTGTGGCTTTGAGGCCTATGTGCTGGACCCGGCGATGGGGCAGGCCCGGTTTATGCAAAAGCGCCTTGACGGTTACGCAAACCCAGCCCCGCTGCCTGCCGAGCGCAACCTGCCCAACGCCAACGCCACCCCTTGAGCGGTGCTGCGCCCCAGCATGCAGCACGCCACAAAGCAGCAGTTCATCTGATCCCACATATCGTCATTCGTTTGACATATTTTTGTCATAGCTCGCGCGCACAATTGCGCTAGATCAGCGTGCGACGCCGGACCGGTTGAACGGTCTACGCTTGCGCGACACAATGGAGCGAGATCGGAATGTTCTTATGACTGCAACACCACCGAACCCGCAAGCCGCTGTGCCCCAAGCCCAAGCAGCGCCTGTGCCAGCGCTGCTGGACCGAGACCACAGCATCCTCGCCTTTAACGAGCGGGTGCTGGATTGGGCGCAGCGTGAAGATGTACCTTTGCTGGAGCGGCTGCGCTACCTGTGCATCGTGTCTTCCAACCTTGACGAGTTTTTTGAGGTACGCGCTGAGCCGCACCTCACTGCCAGCCGATCCGACGACCGCAAAGGCACCTTCTCGGTGCAGAGTTTCGAGAAGTTATCGGCCACCTTGCAGACTTTGGTGGCGCGCCAATACGCGCTGTACAACGAAAAAATTCTGCCCGCTTTCGAGAACCGGGGCATTCGCATCATGGCGCATGGCGAGCGCAACGTCCGCCAGCGCGCGTGGGTAAAGCAGTACTTCGACCGCGAGGTCAAGCCCCTGCTGATTCCGGTGGGGCTGGATCCATCGCACCCGTTTCCGCAGGTGGCCAACAAGTCGCTTAACTTCATCGTGCGGCTGGGTGGAAAAGACGCGTTTGGCCGCGAGAACGAGATTGCCATCGTTAAGGTCCCGCGCGTGTTGCCCCGCCTGATTCGGCTGCCCGATAAGGTCTCTGGCGGCAAGCTGGTGCTGGTATCGCTCTCCAGCGTGATCCGCGCGCACCTCGATGAGTTGTTTTTGGGCCGCACCGTGGGCCAGTTTTCGCAATTCCGCGTCACCCGGCACTCCGACTTGGCGGTGGACGAAGAGGATGTCAAAAATCTCCGTACCGCCTTGCGCCAAGGCTTGGTGCACCGCCACTATGGGCAGGCCGTGCGCTTGGAAGTCTCTGCGGGTTGCTCGGACTATTTGGCGGATTTTTTGCTGGCGCAGTTTTCCTTGACCGCGCACTCGCTGTTTCGGGTGCCCGGACCGGTGAACCTGGTGCGCCTGACCCAGGTGATTGACTTGGTCAACCGGCCCGATCTGTGTTTTACGCCCTACCGCGGGGCGTACCCGCGCCAGATTCAGCCATCGCAGTCTATCTTTGAGCAGCTCAAGCAATCTGACGTTCTGATTCACCAACCGTTTGAG
This sequence comes from Rhodoferax sp., assembly GCA_044346035.1. Classification (GTDB taxonomy): domain Bacteria; phylum Pseudomonadota; class Gammaproteobacteria; order Burkholderiales; family Burkholderiaceae_C; genus Allorhodoferax. The sequence goes on from JBIIZY010000003.1 coordinate 18,793, forward strand.
AGCTTTGATGGCGTGCTAGCGTTCTTGCGCGAGTCGGTCAACGACCCCAACGTGCTGGCCATCAAGCAGACGATTTACCGCACCGGCGCCGACTCCGAACTCATGGATTTGTTGCGCGAAGCGGTACGCCGCGGCAAGGAAGTGACCGTTGTGGTTGAGCTCAAGGCGCGCTTTGACGAGGAGGCCAACATCAACTGGGCGGAGATGCTCGAGTCCATCGGAGCCCAAGTCGTGTACGGCGTGGTCGGCCTCAAAACCCACGCGAAGATGATGCTCATTACCCGCCGCGAAGGCAAGCAGCTCAAGCGCTACGGTCACCTCTCGACGGGGAACTACAACCCGCGTACCGCGCGCCTGTACACCGACATCAGCCACATCACGGCAGACCCCGCCATTACCGGCGACATGGAGCACGTGTTTGTGCACCTGGCCAGCCAAAGCCGTTTGCCACGCTTGCGCAAACTGTGGATGGCGCCGTTTTTTTTGCACCGCAATCTGCTCGCCAAGATCGACGCGCTGGCCGCTGCTGCAGCGTCTGGCACGGCGTGCCGCATCGTCGTGAAGATGAACGCACTGACCGACGAGGCGCTGATCCACGGCCTGATGCGTGCCGGGCAACAGGGGGTGCAGATCGACCTGATCGTGCGCGGCGCCTGCATGCTTCCTGCACAGGTGCGGGGCATGACCGACAACATCCGGGTCCGCTCGGTGGTTGGCCGTTTTCTGGAGCATTCGCGGGTGTTTTACTTCCGTGCTGGCGCGGTGGAAGATTTGTATCTTTCCAGCGCCGACTGGATGAACCGCAATATGGTGCGGCGCGTCGAACTGGCCTGGCCAGTGACCGATCCGGTGCTGCGCCAGCGCATCGTCGACGAATGCCTGGTGGCGTACTTGCACGACAGCGTAGACGCCTGGATTTTGGGGCCCGATGGAAAGTACACCCGCGCCCGCGCCGTGGGCAAGTCGGCGCACGGTGCGCAACAGGCGCTGATGGGGCGTTATGGCGTCAGCGCAACGGTGAATTAGGGGGGCGTGTGAGATGGATTTGATTTTGTGGCGCCACGCCGAGGCGATTGACCTGGAGCTGGTGGGCGACGACATGGCCCGAACGCTCACACCACGCGGTGAAAAGCAGGCCGCGCGCATGGCGGCTTGGCTGGACCGCCAGCTGCCCGATGGCGCAAAGGTGTGGTCCAGCCCAGCCCTGCGTGCCGAGCACACCGCACGCGCGTTGGAGCGAAAGTTCCGTCTGAGCCCGGCGCTGGCACCCTTGTCAGGCCCGGACGACTTGCTCAGTCTGGTGCAGTGGCCCCACGCCAAGTCCTGCGTGCTGGTGGTGGGCCACCAGCCCACGTTGGGCCAAACCATCGCCCGTTTGGTGGGCCTTTCAGCGGGCGAATGCGCGGTGAAGAAAGGGTCGATTTGGTGGCTGCGTTACCGTGAGCGCGAAGCCCAAGGGCATGCGGTGGTGGTCACGGTGCAGTCGCCCGAAACCCTGTAGCGTTCGCACCGCGCACCGCGCCCTTCCCCACCAGTCCGTCGGACAGCCTCGTTGTGACTTACTTGGCTTTGACAGGGCGGCCGGTTTTCAGGCTGGGCACGGCACGCACTGCGGCCAAGAACGCTGCATCGCCCATCGCTGCGAGGGCCTTGATGCCTGCGCGCAGCAACTCGGTTTTCTTCACCGGGGCAGACAACTTGCCAGCGCGCAGCTTCAACGCGTCAAGCACCACAAACTCCGGCTTGGGCATGGTGAAGCTGTCACGCACCAGCTTGACCTTTTTCTCTTTGGTAGGTTTGGCTTGGGCGGGCTTGGCTACCGCCTTTGCTGCGGGCTTGGCTGCTGGCTTGGCGGCAGATGGGGCGGCGGCCACCGGTTTGGCGGTTGTGCTTGCTTTGTTGGCAACCGGGGCGCGTTTGGTCACTTTGCTGGCCTTGCCCTTCTTGGCCGCAGCGGGTTGGCTGCTGGGTTTGGCAGCCGCTTTCACCGCCGGCTTGGCTGGCACTTGGGCAGCAGCTTTGGAGGTCGTCGCTGGCTTGGCAGATGCACCTGACTTGGGTGCGGCGGTCTGCGCTGGTTTGGTTGCAGGCTGCGCGCTTACTGCGCTGCTGGATGCTTTGGCTGCGGTGTTGAGGGTGTCTGAGGTTGCCATAGGAAGCTCCTTTTTTTGAAACGGTACATACAGTTTATACCGTTTTCTAGCCGCAAAGGAAGCTAAGCTGGCGGCTTACTCTTGCAGCCCACGTACCTCCAGTGTCCAGGCCGTCTTGTCCCATGCCAGCGTCTCTTCACGAAGCAGGTGTGCCGATTGGGGATAGGCCTCGGCCCAGCCGCTGCGGCAGCTCAAGCGCATGCGCTGCGGGTCGCTGCCAGCGCGCTCCAAGACCATGCCGTTCAAATCAGGCTCGCGCCTTGCATGGCACAAAATCACCGCCAGCCTCAGAGCGAGTAACTGGCAGATGATGGAGCCATCGGAGAGCACGCCTTCGAGCTTGCGCAGCTTGCCGCGGTGCCCCAGCACCAGCAGACTCAAGCGGTGCATTTCTGACAGCGAAAACCCCATTGCATCGGCGTTGTCCAAAATGTACGCACCGTGCTTGTGGTAGTCCGCATGCGAGATGTGGCCGCCGATTTCATGCAGTTGCGCCGCCCAGTGCAGCTTGCGGCGCAGCCGGTCCAGGTCCACACCGGCACCTTGCAGCGCGGTCTGGGACAGCTGGTTGAAGAGTTGCACTGCCACCCGCCCAACGCGCTCTCCGTGGGCTGTGTCCACCCCAAACTTTTGCGCCAGTCGGCGTACGCTGCTGACCCGCAAATCGCCCACCTCATCGGTGTTGCCCAGCAAGTCGCAAATCAGCCCGTGGCGCAGACCGCCTGCCGAGCGGTGCAAGGTCTTGATGTTTAAGAGCCGAAAGACCGCGCGCATGACGCTCACGCCGCCGCCAATAATTGCCTTACGGTCCTCGCGCATGCCAGCCACGCGCAAGCGCTCGACCGACTGCGCCGCCAGCAACCGCTCTAGCAGCCAGTCCAAGCCCTCTTGGGTGATGACGCCTTCGGGCCATCCTGCGGCCACCAGCACGTCACCGACCGCGCCCACGGTGCCAGCGGAGCCGTAGGCCACATCCCAGTGGTCGGGGTGGTAGGCGTCGAATGCTTCGTCCAGCACGGCGATGGCCGCTACCTCGGCCACCTCGAACGCACGCTTGGTGAGCTGCCCTTCAGGGAAATGGCGCTGTGACCAGCCGATGCTGCCTACCCGGAACGACTCCATCACTTGCGGCACCCGCCCGGTGCCAAGAATCATCTCGGTGGAGCGGCCACCGATGTCGATTACCAGCCGCCGCTCCAGGGACGGCGCCAGCATCTGCGCAACGCCTTGGTAAATCAAGCGCGCTTCTTCGCGGCCTGAAATCACGTCAATTGGAAACCCCAACATCTCTTGGCCGCGCGCCAAAAAAACATCGCGGTTGCGCGCTTCGCGCAGGGTCTGGGTCGCAACTGCCTTGACTTCGCCAGGCTTAAAGCCGGCCAAGCGCTCGCCAAAGCGGGCCAGGCAGTCCCAGCCGGCCTGCATGGCGGCGGCGGTGAGGTTGCGGCCTTCGTCGAGCCCGCCGCCTTGGCGCACCGTCTCCTTAAGGTACTCGGTGCGCAGGAACTGTCCGTGGTCCACCCGCCCAATTTCCAGGCGAAAGCTGTTGGATCCGAGGTCAACGGCGGCAATACGGGTTCCGGTGTGCATGGGCGAGTGGGCGGCAAATTGGGGGTGGTTGGGTCAGCGCGCCCGGAGCATAGCACCCGGATTTCTCGGCCCGACGGCGGCGGCATGCCGGGTTTCTGCGCCTTGGGAAGGAGGGGAGCGGGCTCCGGTAACATGACAGAAATATGTCAATTAAAAGAAATTTGGCGGTTTGGGTGCGCGCAGGATGTCGGACTGCACGCCGGTTGCGGGTAATGGCGCAGGCCAGAGCGCTTGCGCCACAGGCCTGAGTGGGGCAGGGCTCCTGTCACATGGTTGACATAAAAGGTTCTTACATTGCGCAGGTCGTCTTTTCCACAACCTGAGGATTCACCATGAAGATTTCGTTTTCCAGCACGCTCTTGCCACTGGCAGTAGCTTCAGCCTCCTTGTTTGCGGGCGCGGCGCTCGCACAGGAAATCACTGGCGCAGGTGCCAGCTTCCCTGCGCCGCTCTACTCCAAGTGGGCCTCGGACTACAACAAGGCCACTGGTGTGAAGGTGAACTACCAGTCCATCGGCTCGGGTGGTGGCATCCGCCAGATCGACTCAAAGACCGTTGACTTTGGCGCCTCCGACATGCCCCAGACCGACGAAGTCCTCAAGTCCAAAGGCCAAGTGCAGTTCCCCACCGTGATCGGTGGCACCGTGCCCGTGATCAACGTGAAGGGCATTGCACCCGGCCAAATGAAACTTGACGGCCAAACCTTGGGCGACATCTTCCTGGGCAAGATCACCCGCTGGAACGACCCGGCGCTGAAGGCACTCAACCCCACGCTGCCGCTGCCCGACGCAGCGATTGCGCCAGTGCGCCGCGCTGATGGTTCCGGCACCACCTTCAACTTCACCAACTACCTCAGCCGCGTCCACCCCGAGTGGAAGGCCAAAGTGGGTGAGGGCACCGCGGTCAACTGGCCAGTAGGTGCTGGTGGCAAAGGCAATGAAGGCGTGGCCGCCTTTGTGGGCCGCCTGCCCAACTCCATCGGCTACGTCGAGTACTCGTACGTCAAGCAAAACAAGATGACCTTTACCTTGTTGAAGAACCGTGATGGCGTGTTTGTTGCGCCTGACGATGAGGCCTTCAAAGCCGCTGCCGCTGGTGCCGATTGGAACAAGTCCTTCTACCAGCTCATCACCGACCAGCCCGGCAAGAACGCCTGGCCGATTTCGACGGCAACCTTTATCTTGATGCACGCCAAGCAAGACAAGCCGGCCAACGCCACCGAGGTGCTGAAGTTCTTCAACTGGGCTTTTGCCAATGGCGGTAAAGCAGCGACCGAACTGGACTATGTGCCCATGCCGGCCGACGTGATTGCCACCATCCAGAAGTCCTGGGGTGAAATCAAGGACGCATCCGGCAAGCCCATCCCCTTCAAGTAAAGCGCTGCCGTCCCCATGTCTACCGTACTTGCACATGGGGACGCGTCCCCTGCTCCTCTCAACGATAAAAAGACGCACGCCATGAACCAGCCCCCTGCTCCCAAGCGTGCCCGCTCCGGGCCTTTGGTCGACCGCATTTTTGGAATCCTTTCCAAATCGGCTGCGGTGATTACCTTGGGATTGCTGCTGGCGATTCTGACCTCACTCACCATCAGCGCCTGGCCCGCCATCGAGCGGTACGGCCTGGGCTTTTTGACCAGCACCGCCTGGGATCCGGTCCAGGAGGAGTTTGGTGGGCTGGTGATGATTTACGGCACGATTGCCACCTCGCTGATCGCGCTGGTGATTGCGGTGCCGGTCAGTTTTGGCATTGCGCTGTTTTTGACCGAACTCTCACCGGCCTGGCTCAAGCGGCCGCTGGGTACCGCGATTGAACTGCTGGCCGCCATCCCGTCCATTGTGTACGGCATGTGGGGCTTGCTCATTTTTGGCCCGGTGCTGGCCACCTACGTACAGCAGCCATTGCAAGCCGCTTTTGATGGCGTGCCTTACCTGGGCGCGTTGGTCTCTGGGCCGCCAGTGGGCATAGGCATTTTGTCGGCCGGCATCATCCTCGCCATCATGATCATTCCGTTTATTTCGGCGGTGATGCGCGATGTGTTTGAAGTCACCCCGCCCATGCTCAAAGAGTCCGCCTATGGCCTGGGTGCCACCACCTGGGAGGTGGTCACCAAGGTGGTCCTGCCGTACACCAAAGCCGGTGTCATTGGCGGCATCATGCTCGGGCTGGGCCGCGCCATTGGCGAGACCATGGCGGTCACGTTTGTCATTGGAAACTTCAACCAGCTCGACTCGCTCAGCTTGTTTCAGGCGGCCAACAGCATCACGTCTGCTTTGGCCAACGAGTTCGCCGAGGCGGGTGAGGGCTTGCACCAAGCCGCGCTCATGTACCTGGGTCTGGTGCTGTTCTTTATTACCTTCGTCATTCTGTCTTTGTCCAAGATTTTGCTTGCGCAACTGCGCAAAGGCGAAGGAGCCAAAACATGATGTCCGCAGCTGACAAGTCATCTCGCGCGACCATGTTCGCGCGCCGCAACCGAATCAACTACCTCGCCACCGGCCTGGCCTTGGTCGCTATGGCTTTTGGCCTGTTCTGGTTGTTCTGGATTCTGTTTGAAACCATCACCCTGGGTATTGGTGGCCTCACCTGGTCCACCCTGACGCAGATGACGCCCGGCCCCAACGAAGAAGGCGGCCTGGCCAACGCCCTGTTCGGTTCCTTCATCATCGTGATGTTGGCCACCTGCGTGGGAACCCCTATTGGCGTGATGGCAGGCATCTACCTCGCCGAGTTCGAGACCAAGGGTTGGCTGGCCAACCTGACGCGTTTTGTCAACGACATCTTGCTGTCGGCGCCTTCCATTGTGATTGGCCTGTTTGTGTACGCGGTGGCAGTGAATCCGTTCAACTCGTTCTCCGCCTTGGCCGGTGTGATGGCGCTGGCGCTGATCGTGATTCCGGTGGTCATCCGTACCACTGAGAACATGCTGCAACTGGTTCCGCCTGGACTGCGTGAGGCGGCCTATGCGCTGGGCGCGCCCAAGTGGAAGGTCATTTTGAGCATCACCCTCAAGGCCGCGCGCGCGGGTGTAATCACCGGCATTTTGCTGGCCATCGCGCGCATCGCAGGTGAAACCGCGCCCCTGCTGTTCACCGCGCTGAACAACCAATTCTGGTCGTCCAACGTGACCGAGCCCATGGCCAGCTTGCCCGTCACCATCTTCAAGTTCGCCATGAGTCCCTACGAAAACTGGCAGAAGCTGGCCTGGGCAGGCGTGTTCTTGATCACCCTGGCGGTCCTGTTCCTCAACATCTTGGCCCGGGTGCTGACCCGTGCCAAAAACTAAGTACCGAAAAGAGAAGCCCATGCCCAACACCACGCCGACCGCTGAGAAGATCAAGATCGCCGTCAAGGACCTCAATTTTTACTACGGCAAGTTTCAGGCCCTCAAGGGCATCAACCTGGAGATTCCGCAAAACAAGGTGACCGCATTTATCGGTCCTTCGGGTTGCGGCAAGTCCACGCTGCTGCGCATCTTTAACCGCATGTTTGAGCTGTACCCAGAGCAGCGCGCTGAGGGCCAAATCTTGCTGGACGGCGAGGACTTGCTCAATAGCAAGGAAGACGTGGCGCTGCTGCGGGCCAAGGTGGGCATGGTGTTCCAAAAGCCAACACCTTTCCCCATGTCGATCTTCGAGAACATCGCCTTTGGCGTGAAACTGTTCGAGAACCTCAACCCCACCGACATGGAGGAGCGCGTTGAGTGGGCGCTGCGCAAGGCCGCGTTGTGGGGCGAGGTCAAAGACAAACTGCACCAAAGCGGCAACAGCCTCTCGGGCGGCCAGCAGCAGCGGCTGTGCATTGCGCGTGGCGTGGCGATCAAGCCCGAGGTGCTCTTGCTCGACGAGCCGTGCTCTGCGCTGGACCCAATCTCCACCGCAAAGATCGAAGAGCTGATCGTCGAACTCAAGGCCGACTACACGGTGCTCATCGTTACCCACAATATGCAGCAGGCCGCCCGCTGCAGCGACTACACCGCCTACATGTACCTAGGCGACTTGATGGAGTTTGGCTCCACCGAGCAAATGTTCTTCAAGCCCAAGCGCAAAGAGACTGAGGACTACATCACCGGCCGCTTTGGTTAGGCGGCTGTTGCTTTTTTTTTAGGAACCACCATGGCAGACAAACATTTATCCACCCAGTTTGACACCGAGCTCACCGGTGTCTCCACCCAGGTTCTGGAGATGGGCGGGCTGGTCGAGTCGCAGATCCGCCAGGCCATTTATTCCCTCTCGCAGTTCAACCTGGAAGCCTCCGAGCAGGTCAGTGCCAACGAGGCGCGGGTGAACGCCATGGAGATCGAAATTGACCACGATCTCTCTTCCATCATCGCCCGGCGCCAGCCCACCGCACGCGATCTGCGCTTGCTCATCGCCATCTCCAAAACCACAGCCAACCTGGAGCGCGTGGGCGACGAGGCCGAGAAAATCGCCCGCATGGTGCGCTCCATCATCCACAGTGGCGCGCCGCGCTCCCTGCCCTCGTTGGAGCTGCGCGTCGCCGCCGACCTGGCCTCCGGCCTGCTCAACAAAGCCCTCGACGCATTTGCCCGCCTGGATGTCAACGCCGCATTGGCCATCCTGAAAGAGGACGACCTGATTGACGCGGAGTTCGACGGCTTTGTGCGCAAGCTGGTGACTTACATGATGGAAGACCCCCGCATGATCTCGCCCAGCCTGGACTTGCTGTTCCTGGCCAAGGCGATTGAGCGCATCGGCGACCACTCCAAAAACATCGCCGAGTTCATCATCTATGTGGTCAAGGGCGAAGATGTACGCCACACCAGCATCCAACAGGTGGAGTCGGTCATCCGATGAGACACATGCCCGCGGTCTTGGTGGTGGAGGACGAGCCGGCGATTGCCGAGCTGATCGCAGTCAACCTGCGGCACAACGGCTTTCGCACCACCTGGGCCATGGACAGTGCCTCGGCTGAGCGTGAAATCGAGGCTTCGGTTCCGGACCTGATCTTGCTCGACTGGATGCTGCCCGGCGAAACCGGGCTGATGCTGGCACGCCGCTGGCGCGCCAGTGCGCGCTGCAAGACGGTGCCCATCATCATGCTGACGGCCCGCGGCGACGAAGCCGACCGGGTTGCCGGGCTGGACGCGGGTGCTGACGATTACATCGCCAAGCCCTTTTCCACCAAAGAATTGCTGGCCCGTGTGCGTGCGGTGCTGCGGCGCAAAGCCCCCGAGCCACTGGGAGAGTTGCTGCAAGTCAACGCCCTGTCGCTCGATCCATCCACCTACCGGGTTGCCTTTGGTGAGCAAGCGCTCAAGCTCGGCCCCACCGAGTTCAAGTTGTTGCAGTTCTTTATGGGCAGTCCCGAGCGCGTGCACAGCCGGGCGCAGCTTCTCGACAAAGTCTGGGGCGACCACGTGTACATCGAGGAGCGAACCGTTGATGTCCATGTCAAGCGCCTGCGCGAAGCCCTGGGTCCGGCCGGCCCCATGGTAGAGACAGTGCGTGGCGCGGGCTACCGTCTCACTGCAAAGCCTGCAGTGGCATTGGTGCCGGCCGCCCAACCCAACGCGTAGGCTGCGTTACAGCAATATGGCCTGGCGCCTGCTCTCCTTGTTGGCGTCGCAGCTTGCGCCGGCCATCGCGGTGCGCTTGTATGGTGGCGCCGATACGCCCTTGTCGCTGGTTTTACTGGCTGCGCTGGCAGGGGGTGGTGCCTGGGTTGTAGTCGATGGCTTGCAGGGCGCACGCTTGATGCGCTGGTTGCGCGCTGACAACCTGACCGAGCTGCCCTCGATTGGCGGCAGCTGGGGCGATCTGCAAGAGCGGATTCGCCGGGTGGTCCGGTTGCGCGAGCGAGCTGTGCGCGAGAGCGATACCCGGCTTCAAGATTTTTTGGCTGCGCTGCAGGCGTCGCCCAATGGCGTGGTGCTGCTAGACGCCGACAAGCGCATCGAGTGGTTCAACCAAACCGCGTCCGACCATTTTGGTTTGGACAGCCAGCGCGATTTGCTGCAGCACTTTGGCAACCTGGTGCGTGACCCCGGCTTTGCAGCCTATTTCACCGCCGGTGATTTCCGCCACGACGTGCAGATGCCAGGGCGCAACAGCACGGCGTCGCGGCCTATCAATTTGTCGGTGCACCTGCACCCTTATGGCGAGGGCCGCAGCCTGCTGCTTTCGCGCGACACCACCGCCAAAGAGCAGGCCGAGGCCATGCGCCGCGACTTTGTAGCCAACGTGTCCCACGAAATCCGCACGCCATTGACGGTTCTTGCAGGTTTTGTGGAGACCTTGCAAACCCTCAACTTGCAAGAAGCCGAGCGCGAGCGCTACCTCGATTTGATGTCCCAGCAGGCCCACCGCATGCAGACGCTGGTGAGCGACTTGCTGACCCTCTCGCGTCTGGAAGGCAGCCCGCTTCCTTCTGCATCCGAGTGGGTGTCGGTGCCCGCGCTGATGGCGCAGTGCGAACAAGATGCCACGCACCTGTCGTGCGCGCTGTGGTTGGAGCCGCATGTTTTGCAATTCAGTTGCTCCGACGCCAGCGAGATCGCTGGCTCCGCCTCCGAACTGCAAAGCGCCATGTCCAACTTGATTGGCAATGCGGTGCGCTACTCGCCGGCCGACAAGCGCGTGGAAATTGCGTGGACGGTGCAAGAGGACGGTTCAGCGGTGTTCAGCGTGCGCGACTACGGCGCCGGCATTGCCGCTGAGCACCTGCCGCGCTTGACCGAGCGCTTCTACCGGGTGGACCGCAGCCGCTCGCGCGAAACCGGCGGCACCGGCTTGGGCTTGGCCATCGTCAAGCACGTGTCACAGCGCCACGGTGCCGAGCTGCTCATCGACAGCACACCGGGCAAAGGCTCGGTCTTTTCTCTTCACTTTCCCGCGCGCCGGGTGCGCCTTCTGGACAAAGCGCCGCGCCGCGCCGAACTCATCGACGCCTGAAGACCAACACCGTTTGGTTTCCATCGCTGGGGTGGCGCACAGCGGTTTGCAGCACCCAGTCCGAGTCGCTGATGGCGCTAGGCACTTGCATCCCGTCGCGGGGTGCTGCAAGCAGCCAAGGGCACTGCGTTGCGGCACCCATGGGCAGCAAACTGAGCTGGCCGTAGTACTGGTAGGCCGCCAGCGTGCCATGGCCCAAGCCCAGCACGTGCGCACAGCCTTGCGGCTGCATTTGTGACAGGGTGTGGCGCACCAGCGCGTTGTAGCTTTGAGCGTAGTTGAGCAAGGGCAGCCACAGCGTCATGAGCAGCAACCAGCACCATGCGGCACCGCCCGCGGGGAGCACCAAGCTCTTCCACAGCGCAGTGCGGTGGCGGCCCACCCGCCAGCGCACCAACCAGGCCCATACCGCAGTAGCCACCAAGGCAAGCGCGCACGTCAACACCGAAAAGCTGGGCTCAAACCCCGGTGCCAAGCGCGCTACATTGGCGGCAGGCTGCGCCGGAAAGCCGGTTTGCATGGCAATCCACACCACCCAGATGGTCAGACCGCAGCCCGAGAAAAACAGCAAAGTAAACCAGTCGATCAGCGCACCCACCTGGCGCTGCAAGGTGGGCAGCGCGAAGGCCGCCAGGGTGGCCAAGGCCGGCAGGCCGACCATCAGCGTGCGGTCCGACGCGGCCGACGCCAGGGTAGCCACCAAAGTAACGCACACAAACCACAGGGGCAGGGCAATGTGGTGGCCAAATGCACCGCCCAGCCACTGCCTGCGCCAACGCCACAGTGTCCACAAGGCCAGCGGCCACGCAGGCCAGGTGAACCAGATCAGCAGTTCGGCAAAGCCCTTCCAGTGGCTCCACGTGGCCGGTAGAAACTCAACTTTCCAGCGCCACAGGTCGGTCCACCAAGCCACACCGGCGGCCAGTGCCACGGCACACAGCAGCAGTGCGACGTTGCCGCCGGTGTCCGCCGCCGCTTCCCCGTCCCCATCAACCGGCCGTGCCGATGCCGCGTCGGCGGCGTGGAGCCACAAGCCGCCGATGCCAAACGCCACCGCCATGGCGGGTGCGCCGCACAGGGCCAGCCCCAGCAGCCCCACCGCGCTGGCCCACAACCCCGCGGCGCGCCGGCGGCGCAGCGCCGACAAGCCAAAAAAAGCCAGCGCGCCAAAGCTGGTCTGGGCCAGGGCGGGCGTGGTTTCGTGCGCCAGTTGGGCCAGGCCCAGGCAAGCAATCAGCGCCAGCAGGCCGCCATCCGCAATGGCGCGCGCATAGTCCTTCGGAGGCGCCTCGCCGCCAAACGCAAAGGCCACCGGCTGCGCCCGTGGGCTGCTGGCCAGGTGGTAGGTCGCGTACCAGGTACATAGCAGGCACAAGGCAAGCAGCCCCATGAATGGGATGCGCACGGCAAAGTCCGGTGCCAGCCAGGGTGGACTCCACTGCATTGCCAGCGCGCCCAACCAATAGGGCAGCAGCGCCGGGTTCTCGCTGGGGCTACCCACCAAGGTCGGCGCCAGCCAGCGGGCGCTGCCTTCGGCCAACTCCGCCATAAAGCCCAGTGCGCTCATATCGGCGCTTTTCCAGGCCTCTCGCCCGATGAAGCCGGGCAGCAGGTAGGCCGCGCAAAACATCAGTAGCGCCCACCGCGGCAGCCGTCTGGCGGCCTCGCGGGTGACGATGGCGGGGGTGGGTTGGTTCACAAAGCGGGGAGGGGTGGGGCCAGCAGGAGGCCGAAAAAAAAGGCAGCGCGGAAGATCCGACTGCCTGTTTTTGCGGTCCAGGCCAAGGCCCGGAACAACTTACTTCGCTGCGGGTTTGCCGAAGCGGTTGCGGAACTTCTCGACGCGTCCGCCCATGTTGTCTACCGACTTTTGGGTGCCGGTGTAGAAGGGGTGCGATTCGCTGGAGGTATCGAGTTTGTAAAGCGGCAGTTCACGGCCGTCTTCCATCTTGATCATTTCTTTGGCGTTAACGCAAGACCGCGTCACGAACTTGAAATTGTTGGACAGGTCCAGGAAACAGACCTCGCGGTAGTTGGGGTGAATGCCTTCTTTCATTGCTTGCTCCATCGATTGCGTTAGCCGCTGCAGGCCGTCCGGTACCGTACCAGACTTCAAACCCGCGCACTTGTCGCGAAACCCGCGATTGTAGCCTAGCCACCCCGGCGCATCATGTCGAAGAACTCGCTGTTGTTCTTGGTGGCGCGCATTTGCTTGAGCACCATTTCCATGGCTTCAACCTCGTCCATGTTGTAGAGGAACTGGCGCAGGATGCGGGTCTTTTGCAAGATCTCGGGTTGCAGCAGCAGCTCTTCGCGCCGGGTGCCGCTGCGGTTGAGCTGGATAGAGGGGAACACGCGCTTTTCGTACAGGCGGCGGTCCAGGTGGATTTCGGAGTTGCCGGTGCCCTTGAACTCTTCAAAGATCACCTCGTCCATGCGGCTGCCGGTGTCCACCAGCGCGGTGGCGATGATGGTCAGCGAGCCACCTTCTTCCACGTTGCGGGCGGCCCCCAAAAAGCGCTTGGGGCGCTGCAGCGCATTGGCGTCCACACCACCGGTCAACACCTTGCCGGAGGATGGCACCACGTTGTTGTAAGCACGGGCCAAGCGGGTGATGGAGTCCAGCAATATCACCACGTCTTTTTTGAGTTCGACCAGGCGCTTGGCCCGCTCGATCACCATTTCGGCCACATGCACGTGGCGGGCGGCGGGCTCGTCGAAGGTGGAGGCAATCACTTCGCCCTTGACGGTGCGCTGCATCTCGGTCACTTCCTCGGGGCGCTCGTCGATGAGCAGCACCATCAGGTAGCTCTCGGGGTAGTTGGCCGAAATGGCGTGGGCGATGTGCTGCATCATCACCGTTTTGCCGCTCTTGGGTTGTGCCACGATCAGGGCGCGTTGCCCCTTGCCGATGGGCGCGATGATGTCAATCACCCGGCCGGTGATGTTCTCTTCGCCCTTGATGTCCTGTTCCAGCCGCATCTGCGCTTTGGGGAACAGCGGCGTGAGGTTTTCAAACATCACCTTGTGTTTGTTGGTCTCGGGCAGACCGCCGTTGACCTTGTCGAGCTTGTTGAGTGCGAAGTAGCGCTCGCCGTCTTTGGGGGTGCGCACCTCGCCTTCGATCATGTCGCCGGTGTGCAGGTTGAAGCGGCGCACCTGGCTGGGGCTGATGTAGATGTCGTCGGTGCTGGCGGTGTAGCTGGTGTCGGGGCTACGCAAAAACCCAAAGCCATCGGGCAAGATTTCGAGCACACCATCGGCAATGATCTGCTCGCCGGTGCGGGCACGCTTTTTGATGATTGCAAACATCAACTCCTGCTTGCGCATGCGCCCGGTGTTTTCAATCTCAAGCTCTTCGGCCTGCTTGAGCACTTCGGAGACGTGCAGCGCTTTGAGTTCGTTTAAATGCATGGAGGTTTTCCGTTGTGGCTTTGTGCCGAAGATCGCGATGGGACCGAAAACTCTGGGGAAAAGGTGTGGGCGTTGTGGCCCGCTGGCTGGGACTGAGCCTAAGGCCCGTGCCCGGTGCCGCGCCTGGGTGCAGGCTGGCAACGGGCGAATTATGACAGCAAAAAACAGCCGCGCTGCGGTGTCACGGCTTGGGGTTTTGGTGGCCCGTGCTGCTGGGCTTGGGCCTAGGCCAGTTGCTGGTCGATGAAGGCCGTGAGCTGCGCCTTGCTCATGGCGCCCACCTTGGTGGCGGCGAGTTGGCCGCTCTTGAACAACATCAGTGTGGGAATGCCGCGGATGCCGAACTTGCCCGGAATGTCGCGGTTGTCGTCCACATTCATCTTGGCGATTTGCAGCTTGCCGGCATAGGCGGTGGAGAGCTCATCGAGGATGGGCGCAATCATCTTGCACGGTCCGCACCACTCGGCCCAGTAGTCCACCAAGACCGGTTGTTCGCTTTGCAGCACGTCGGCCTCGAAGCTGGCGTCGGTCACGTGTTTGATCAAATCGCTTGCCATGGGAGTTTCCTTTGGTTGGGTGCTAATGCAGCTAAAGTCGCGGCATTGTGACAGAAACGCCGCTTTCTCTCGTCCGCCCAGAGGCGATGACCGACCCCAGTGCTGGCCCTGTTTTGGGTTCAATTGCGGCCTTCGATTTTCCCCCCAACCACCCTGCAGTCTCGCTCTGGTGCGACCCGGCGCAGGGCTTTTTTCAGCGTGTGCGCGAGCACCTGGCGCAGCGGGGTGCCCACGCAGGACGTACCGTGGTGCTCTTGCCCTACGCGCAGTTGCGACCCTTGGCGGCGCGCTTGTGGGCGCAGCGCTTTCCCCAAGGTTTTGCGCCGCGTTTTGAGACCACCCAGAGCTGGGCGGGGGTGCTGGGGGCACCTGCGCCGGGGCCGCTGGATATGCGCTTTGACTTGGGGCTGGACAGCCTGACGGCCCAAGCGCTCTTGGTACGCGCTGGTCTGGCCGCATACGCCGACGCGCTATGCGGCACCTTGCTTGCCGCTGCCCATGCGCTGGCGCCGGTGGCCGCCGCGCAGCCACCGGCTGGCCGCGCTGCCTGGGCCGCACAGGCCCGCCACCGTTTGGCGCTGGACGCCGCCGCAGGCACCGCCATGCACCTTGAAGCAGCAGCAGCGCGCATCGCCATCGAATGGGTTGCCGCATCGGGCTACGCCAGCGACGTTTTGTACGACGCAGGCCTGGTGGCGCGTACCGACGCGCTGGTGCTGGCCCAGGGCCTGCTGCCCGACCCCTTGGCCACGGGCTTGCGTCCGGTGTGGGGCCAGGCCTTGCTGGTGCTGCCGCTGGCAGAGCTGCCACCACAGCCACAGCGCCAGTCGCAATCGCAATCGCAATCGCAATCGCAATCGCAATCGCAATCGCAGTCGCAGTCGCAGTCGCAGTCGCAGTCGCAGTCGCAGTCGCACGCCGTGCTGCGCGCCTGCACCGACGCCGAGGACGAGGCCCAGTGCGCCGCCGCCTGTGCGGTGGCACACATCGAGGCAGGGCGTTACCCGCTGGCGCTGGTATCGAGCGACCGCGCGCTGACCCGGCGCCTGCGCGCCATGCTCGATGGCGCGGGCGTATCCATCCGCGATGAAACCGGCTGGAAGCTCTCCACCACGCTGGTGGCCGGCCAACTCATGGCGGCCCTGCGCGCCTGCCGCTGGAGCGTCTCCTGCGACACCGTGTTGGCCTGGCTCAAACTCGCCCCGGCCTGGCAGACGGCCGCCGAAGCGCTGGAAGCCGCCCTGCGCGCCGGTGCGGTGCGCGATTGGGCCGGTGCAGCGCAAACCCCCGCAGTGCAGGCGGATGCCGAACTGCGTGCGCTGTGTGTGCATGTCAACGCGCTGCGCACCCGCATGGGCGGGCGGGTGGTCGTATCGCAATGGTTGCTGCGCCTGCGCGACTTGCTGGCCGACTCGGGCTTGCTGGCGCCGCTGCAGGCCGACGCGGCCGGTGCGCAATTGCTTTCGGCACTGCGCCTGACCGAGGCGGATGCGGCAGCCTTCGAGGCGTTGGCTGCCGATGCGCTGTGGGGTGCGCGCCGCATGGACTTGGCGGAATTCACCCAGTGGGTGAACGACGTGCTGGAGGCCGGCAACTTTCAGCCCACCCACCCGGCGCGCGAGGAAGTGGTGTTCTTGCCATTGAGTCAGATGCTGGCGCGCCCGTTTGCCGCGCTGGTCTTGGCCGGTTGCGACGAACTGCGTCTCAACCCCTCGCCCGAACCCTCTGGCCTTTGGACTCCTGCGCAGCGCGCCGCACTGGGCTTGCCCATGCGCGAGGCCACCGAGCACGCCACCCGCAGCGCGTGGGCCCAGGCGCTACAAACACCGGCGGTCGACGTGCTGTGGCGCACCGCAGACGAGGCGGGCGACACCTTGCTGCCCAGCACGCTTGTGCGCTTGCTGCAAGTGCAGCAGGCGCAAAGCGAGCCTACGCCGCTCTCTCCCACGCCCCACACCCTTGTTGCGCAGCACACCCGAGCACCCGAGGCGCTGCAAATGCACAGCACGGCGCAGGGCGCGGCCCTGTGCGTTGCGGACCCCCGCGTGCTGCGCGCCGTGGCACACCAGCCGGTGCCGCGACCGCTGCCGCAGGGCGACGCGCTGCCGCTGCGCGAGTGGACGCAAGGCGCCTACGCCGACCTGCGCCACTGCCCCTACCGGTTTTTTGCAATGCGCCAGCTGGGCCTGCGCGCTGCGCCCGAACTGGAGGTCGAGGTGGACAAGCGCGACTTCGGGCTGTGGCTGCACGAGGTGCTGCAGCGCTTTCACACCACGGTGGGCGACACCGCAGGCCAGGACGACACCGCGCTGCGGCTGGCGCTGGACCAGGCTGCGCAGGCCAGCACCGAGGCGATGGCGCTGCCTGCCGACGAATTTTTGCCCTTTGACGCCGCCTGGCCCAAGGTGCGCGACGGCTACCTGCGTTGGCTGCGCGGGCACACGGCGCTGGGCATGCGTTTCCAAAGTGGCGAGACAGAACACCGCTTGCCGCTGGGCGACTTGGTGTTGTATGGCCGGTTGGATCGCATCGACAGCGCGCCCGACGGCAGCCGCCTGTTGCTGGACTACAAAACCGAGTCCATCGAAGTGTCCAAAAAGCGCACCAAAGAACCGCTGGAGGACACCCAAATTGCGTTCTACGCGGCGCTGCTGCCCGACGACACCTTGCGCGGCGGCTACCTCAACCTGTCTGATCGCGAAGAAGGCACCAAGCTGGTAGAGCAAACCGAGCTGGTCGCCGCCCGCGACGCACTGATCGAAGGCCTGCAACAGGACTGGTCGCGCATTGCCCAAGGCGCAGCGCTACCCGCCTTGGGCGAGGCTGCTGCTTGCACGTATTGCGACGCACGCGGCCTGTGCCGCAAAGACTTTTGGGGCACCTCGTGAGCACGCCGCAAAGACTTTTGGGGCACCTCGTGAGCATTCCGCAAAGACTTTTGGGGCACACCGTGAGCATTCCGCAAAGACTTTTGGGGCACACCGTGAGCACGCCGCAAAGACTTTTAAGGCGTCTCACCTTGCCGCCGCAAACACATTTGGCACACGGCACGGCGGCCCGGCAAAGAGCGTGGGGTGGCGCATGACGGCTGCGCACGTGCCTCTGGAGCCCGCCGCTGGGCCGCTGCGTGCCGTAGCCGCCTATGAACACAACGGGGCGGCGGTGGACGCCCAGCGCTTCTACGCTATCGCCTGCGACCCGCGCCGCAGCGTGGTGGTAGAGGCCTGCGCCGGGGCGGGCAAGACCTGGGTGTTGGTGTCGCGCATCGTGCGTGCGCTGCTTGACGGCTGTGCGCCGCACGAGATTTTGGCTATCACCTTCACCAAAAAGGCCGCCGCCGAAATGCGGCAGCGCCTGCAGGCCTTGCTGGCTGAATTTGCCACCGCCAGCGACGCGCAGCTGGTGCGCGAGTTGCGCGCGCGCGGCCTGGACGTGGAGCCCGGCGCGCCACAGTTGCAGACCCTGCGCGGCCTGCACGTGGCGCTGTTGCAAGGCGGCCGGCCGGTGCAGATTCGCACCTTCCACAGCTGGTTTGCAGCTTTGGTGGGTGGCGCGCCACTGGGCGTGCTGCACGGCCTGGGTCTGCCCACCACCTACGAGCTGCTGCAAGAGGACAAGCCGGCCATTGCCCAGGTGTGGCGGCGCTTCTTTCAGCGCGTGGTGGGCGACCCCGCGGCCCACGCCGATTACCGCGCCTTGGTGGCTGCGCACGGCCGCCACCAAGTGCACAAGGCGCTGGAGCAGGCGCTGCACAAACGCACGGAATTTGCGCTGGCTGACGCGCAGGGCGTGGTGGCGCAGTCGGTGGCCCCGCATGGCCAGCAGTTTGCGGAGTTTGCAGGCTTTGCCCAGCCGTATGACGCGCTGCACAGCGGCGCGCTCAACGAGTTGCTGTGGCAGGCCGCCAAGGTGCTGGGCGCGCAAACAGGCAAAAAAAGCCGCGAGGCGGCCAGTGGGCTGGAGCAAGCCCTGGGCGTGCGCGACGGCGATGCCGCCATGGCGGCGCTGTTCACCCAAAAACTTGAACCGCGCGCGCTGCCCGTCAAAGGCAGCGGGGCCGAGGTCGTCACCCAAGCGCAAGACAGCCTGCTGCGCTTGCGCCGTGCCCAGATCCAGCACGAAGCCTGGCTGCACCAAGGGCGCATGGCCCGGCTGCTGCGCTTGCTGGTGGCCGACTATGCCGACCTCAAGCGCGAGCGCGGCTGGATCGACATGGGCGACTTGGAGCTGGCCGCGTTGGCCTTGATGTCTGACCCGGTGCTCAGTGGCTGGGTGCAAGAGCGGCTGGATGCGCAAGTGCGCCATTTGCTGATCGACGAATTCCAAGACACCAACCCCTTGCAATGGCAGGCCCTGAGCGCCTGGATTTCAGGCTACGCCGGTGCGGGCAAGGCGCCGGGCGTGTTCATCGTGGGCGACCCCAAGCAAAGCATTTACCGCTTTCGCCGCGCGGAGCCGCAGGTGTTTCGCGCGGCCAAGGCGTTTGTGCAGCACGGCTTGGGTGGCGAGCTGCTCAGCTGCGACCACACGCGGCGCAACGCGCAGGCGGTGGTGGCCGTGCTCAACACCGTGATGCAAGAGGCCCAAAACGCGGGCGAGTTCGACGGCTTTCGGCCCCACAGCACCGACTCCCAAGAAAGGGGCCGCTTCCTGCAATTGCCTCAGATACCTCGGCCCGTTTCGGCGCGCAAAGTGGCGTCTTCGGCAGAGGCGGTATCTGCGGCGGTCCAGCACGCCACAGTTGCTACAGAAAGCGCCCTCGCTGCATCACCAGCGGCAGCCGAGCCTGCGAGCTGGCGCGATTCACTCACCACCCCGCGTTTTGTCTTGGAAGACACCGCCAAGACCTTGGAGTGCCGCCAAGCTGCGCGTTGGCTGGCGCAGCAGTTGAAAGGCCGCGGCGCGGTGGCCTCCGGGGGCGTTTCGGCTTCGCCAGAGGCTTTGGTGCAGCAAGGCGCGGCGGCGTGGTCCGAAGCCGCGCTGTCACCTGGCGATGTGATGGTGCTGGCGCGCAAGCGAGAGAGCTTGGGTTGGATGCAGGCCGAGTTGGCGGCCCTGGGCATTGCCGCCCAACAGCCCGAAAGCGCCGATTTGTGCGACATGCCCGAGGTGCAAGACCTGGTCGCGCTGCTGGACGTGTTGTGCTCGCCGCGCCACGACCTGTCGCTGGCGCGCGTGCTCAAGTCGCCGCTGTTTGGCGCCAGTGACGCCGACCTGGTGCAGCTGGCCCTGCGCCGCCGCAGCGCGCGCGCCGCCACGAGCAGCGGCGCAGCCACAACGGAAACGGCTGTCTTGGCCTCGGACTCCGCCACCCGGGCGACTCCGGCTCCCAGTTGGTTTGACCTGCTGCGTAGCGCCATCGACTTGCCCAGCAGCCTCGCCGGTGTGGGCGCAACGCTGGCCGCTTGGCAGCGGCTGCTGGCCACCTTGCCAGCGCACGATGCGCTGCACAGCATTTACGAAAGTGGCGATGTATTGGCGCGCTATGCGGCGGCGGCTCCAGCGGGCAGCAGTGCTGCGGTGCTGGCCAACTTGCGGGCGCTGCTGGGCGCGGTGTTGGCGTTGGATGGTGCGCGCTACACCACGCCGTTTGCCTTGGTGCGCGCGCTGCGTGCTGGTGGCATTGCCGCGCCGGTGCAGGCGCGGCCGGGGGCGGTGCGCCTGTTGACCATCCACGGTGCCAAGGGCCTGGAGGCACCGCTGGTGCTGCTGCTAGACACCGACGGCGAGAACCCCAATGCCGAGACCATGGGCGTGCTGGTGGACTGGCCCGGCGAGTCGCCCCACCCAGAGCGTTTTGTGTTTTTGACCAAAGAGTCCGAAGCACCCGACTGCGCGCAGCAGGCCCTCTCCGCCGAGCGCGCAGCGCGCGACCGCGAAGAGATTAATGCGCTCTACGTGGCCATGACCCGCGCCAAGCACACCCTGGTCATCTCTAGTTTGGCCCCGCACCGGGCACAGACCCGCAGCCCGTGGCAGCGCCTGCACACGCACGCCGAGCTTGTCACCACACCGGCGGGGCATGCGCCCCACGACGTGGCAGGCGGTGTGGCCAGCCAGATTGCCGACGCCCCGCCCGTGCACCTGTGGGTGCTGCCACAGCGCAGCGCCAAGCCCTTGCCCCCGCTGGCGGACTTTGCTGCCGCCCCCAGCGCTGACACCGAAGCCTCGCGCATGGGCGAGGCCATGCACCGGCTGCTGGAGTGGGTGCAGCCCCAGCCCGGCGGGGCGGCGCTGCCACCGCCTTGGACGCCGGGGCAAATGGCGCAACTGGCAAGCCAGTTCGGCCTCAACGCAGAGCAGGTCGCCAGCGCATGCGCCATGGCATGCGGCATTCTGGCGGGCGAAGCGGCCTGGGCTTGGGACAGCGCGCAGATTGACTGGGCCGCCAACGAGGTGCCCATCGTCCACCGGGGCCGCGCACTGCGCATAGACCGGCTGGTGCGCCGCGCGCCCCAAGGCGTTTGGTGGGTGCTGGATTACAAGTCCCAGGCCCAGCCGCACCTTGCCCCCGAGCTGTCCGCCCAGCTGGCTGCCTATCGCCAGGCGGTGGCCGAGGGGGTGGCCGAGGCAAGCGCGGTCTGCGCCGCGTTCGTTACACCGCAAGGTCGCCTCATCGTCCTGGATGCAGCATGAGCACGCCCACCAGCGCACTCCCAACCCACGACATGGCCCACGATATGGCCCACGGTATGGCCACCTCGTCGACCACGTTCACTGCATCGCCCAGTTCGCCCGTGCATACCGACGCCACAACCTCGCCCCATGACCGGTCTTTGCACGTGGACGTGGCTGTAGTCGGTGGTGGCCCCGCTGGGCTGATGGCGGCGCAGGTGCTGTGCGAAGCGGGCGTGGCGGTGCATGTGTTCGATGCCATGCCCTCGGTGGGGCGCAAGTTTTTGCTGGCGGGCAGGGGCGGCCTGAACCTGACGCACACCGACCCGCCCGAGGTGTTTGCCGGCCGCTACGGTGCGCGGCGCGAGGCCATTGCGCAGTTGCTCAACGGCTTTGATGCCTCCCGCCTCTGCGCCTGGGCTGCCGACTTGGGCGTGCAGACCTTTGTGGGCTCGTCGGGCCGGGTGTTCCCCACGGACATGAAATCCGCGCCCCTGCTGCGCAGCTGGCTGCAGCGCTTGCGCCACCCGCCATCGGGCACGCCGGTGCAGTTCCACATGCGCCACCGCTGGACCGGCTGGGACGCCAGCGGCGCGCTGGTGTTTGAGGCGCCCGGTGGCGTACAGCAAGTGCGCGCCCGCGCTGTGGTGTTGGCCTTGGGCGGCGGCAGCTGGTCGCGGCTGGGCTCCGACGGCGCGTGGGTGGAGCTGCTGGCCCAGCGCGGCGTGGCGGTGGCGCCCCTGCTGCCGGCCAACTGTGGCTTCGACGTGGCGCCCGGCTGGAGCGACTACTTCAAGAGCAACTACGCCGGCAAGCCATTCAAATCGGTGGCGATTGCGATGACCTCAGTCCACGGACGCCACTTTGCCCGCAAGGGCGAGTTTGTGGCCACCACCACGGGCGTGGAAGGCAGCTTGATTTATGCCGCCTCGGCGATGCTGCGCGACGAAATTCTCCACACCGGCAGCGCCCGCTTTACGCTGGATTTGCTGCCCGACCTGCCCGAAGACCGGGTGCTGGCCGAGGTATCCCACCCGCGCGGCGCACGCTCGCTCTCGGGCCACCTCAAAAGCCGCCTGCGCATCGACGGCATCAAGTTCGCTCTGCTGCACGAGCTGCTACCCAAAGAGCTGCTGGGACAGCCCGCCGCACTGGCCCGCGCCATCAAAGCCCTGCCCATCACCCTGCGCGCCACCCGCCCCCTGGACGAAGCGATCAGCACCGCGGGCGGCGTGCTGTTCGAGGTGCTAGACCCGCAGCTCATGCTGGAGCAACTCCCCGGCGTCTTCTGCGCAGGCGAAATGCTCGACTGGGAAGCCCCCACCGGCGGCTACCTGCTGCAGGCGGTGATGGCCAGTGGGCACCGGGCGGGGAGGGGGGTGGTGGGGTATTTGCGGGGGAGGGGGTAGTGTGGGAGACCCTAGTCCGCGTTGGGCCAGGGTTTGATGCGTGTCCAAGCAAAGGATGCAGCAATGTTGTGGGAGTCCGCCCATGCTGTTCGCCAATGAAAAGTCGATTGAATTCTTGATGGGGCGCAAAAGGTGACACTCCGCGCAATCGATCAGGTCATTAGCACAGAACCGATGGGCCGCGCGTTCAACGCCAGATTTGATCTACAACTACTGACGCATCAAGCTTTTCGAAGGCTTCCGCATAGAGCCGATCATCCTGCTGCAACTCAAACAGTTCGACTCAGACCAGTGAAAAGTTGGACGTTAGAGCAACAACTGGAAGCAGAAAGCTGAACCCTTACGCACTTTTTAAAGAATTTACCGTGATGACGTCAACCGGACGGCTGCGTGATGGGTACAATGTTCAAGTCTTTACGAAGTTGACATGCCGAATGATGGCAGTCACGCTCGCCGAACGTGATATTGAACCGCTGATTCGTTCTCCAAACATTCAAACTCAATCCACGCAAAGTAACTTCTCGAAGTTCATGACAAGTCGCCAAGCCAAACTACAAGAGGATACATATTTTCGGGTAATGCGCATCCTTCAAGAAAACCCTGACCTCACTCAACGTGAGTTAGCTGGTAAGTTGGGCATTAGTGTCGGTGGATTGAATTACTGTCTCAAAGCACTGATTCAAAAAGGTTTAGTGAAGATGAAGAGCTTCGCCAGCTCTAAGAATAAGTTTGGATATGTTTATATTCTGACTCCTACCGGAATTTCCGAAAAAACCGCAATGACGCAGCATTTTCTGCGGCGAAAAATTCTGGAATATGAGGCTTTGCAATGGGAAATAGAGGAGCTTCGCAGAAACATTGTTTCCGATCAACATCCCAAGTAGAAGCTTCTTTTTTTGCGACGTGAGACTTTTGTTGCAGTATTGATGTAGTGTATCGGGAAAAACTATTTGAATAATGATCTATATGAAGTCAAATGATTTGCCGAAAATAAAGGGGAAAAAATTGGTTTTCCTCGGGATTTATTTGGGCGATAATGTTTGGTCTAGATCAAACCAGTCACCGAATTCCGTTTTTTCCTAGGCACGCCCAGTCCACAAAACCTATATGAACCTATGCTTGTTGATAAATCTATTTTGATCACGGGGGGTACTGGCTCATTTGGCCGTGCCTTTGTTCGCACCGTTTTGCAGCGTTACCCAGGCGTCAGGCGCCTAGTTGTTTATTCGCGTGATGAGCTTAAGCAGTTCGAGATGGCGCAAGTCTTTTCTGAGCGGGAACATCCCGGTCTGCGCTACTTTATTGGTGATATACGAGATGAGTCGCGGCTGCGACGTGCACTTGAGGGTGTTGACATAGTCATTCACGCCGCTGCGCTCAAGCAGGTTCCAGCGGCCGAGTACAACCCATTCGAATGCATTAAGACCAACGTGCTGGGTGCGCAAAATTTGATTGAGGCTTGCCTCGACTCCAAGGTGCGCCAAGTTGTCGCTTTATCAACTGACAAGGCAGCGGCGCCAATCAATCTTTACGGCGCGACCAAACTTTGCTCAGACAAGTTGTTTGTTGCCGCCAACAACATTAAGGGCCAACGCGACATCCGGTTCAGTGTCGTCCGCTACGGAAATGTGATGGGCAGCCGTGGCTCGGTGATCCCTTTTTTCTTGGCACGCTACAAGAGCGGCGTTCTGCCAATAACCGATCCGCAGATGACGAGATTCAATATCTCTCTTCAAGAGGGTGTTGATATGGTGCTCTGGTCTCTCGAGAATAGTTGGGGTGGCGAGGTTTTGGTCCCGAAGATTCCGTCTTATCGAATCACTGACGTTGCTGAGGCGATCGGTCCGGATTGTAGGCATGAAATCGTTGGTATCCGTCCGGGCGAAAAGATCCATGAAGAGATGATCACGGCCAGTGACAGTTTCAACACTGTCGATTTGGGGCGCTACTTCGCGATTCTGCCGATGGGGGGGCGCTACGGCGGTTACACGCTTGACGACTATTGCGCGAGGACTGGCGCGACACCTGTCGCGCCTGGATTTGCATACAACAGCGGTAGTAACCCCGATTTCCTCAGTGTTTCGCAGTTGCGAGAATTGATCGGAAGCCAAGTTATCGGCCAGCGGATCGATTAATGTCCCAACAATCCATTCCGTATAGTTGTCAGCAGATAAGCGATGAAGACATCGCGGCCGTTGTTTCAGTCCTGCGCTCTGATTTTTTGACCCAGGGCCCGGCTTTGCCCGCCTTTGAGAAGGCTTTCGCAGAACGACATGGTGCGTCGCATGCGATCGCGGTGAGCAATGCCACCGCAGGTTTGCATATTGCATGTTTGGCTTTGGGTGTGGGGCCGGGGGATCTGGTATGGACAAGTCCGAATAGTTTTTTGGCCTCAGCTAACTGCGCCCGTTATTGTGGGGCAGATGTTGATTTTGTTGATATTGATCCGATCACTCGCAACATATCAGTAGCCGCTCTTGCCGTCAAGCTTGAGCGGGCTCAAGCCGGCGGCCGCCTGCCTAAACTGCTGATCCCCGTCGATTTTGCTGGCCTTCCGGCTGATTTGCGTGAAATTCGCTCCCTGGCTGACCGCTACTGCTTCAAAATCCTTGAAGACGCGTCCCATGCTACCGGTGCCACTTATCTTGACAAGCCAGTCGGTGGTCGCTGGGCGGATATATGCGTGTTTAGCTTCCATGCGGTGAAAGTTGTCACGACAGCCGAGGGTGGACTACTGACCACGGAGGATGCGCAACTGGCTGACCAGTTGCGATTGCTGCGCTCTCACGGCATGACTCGCGACCCCGCACAGATGCAGTCGCTACCCGAAGGCGCCTGGGCTTACGAACAGGTTCTGCTCGGCTACAACATGCGTATGACCGATCTGCAGGCGGCATTGGGCTTGTCGCAGCTTAAGCGACTGGAGGCCATGCATGCAGCGCGTTGCTCCTTGGCCGATCGCTATGACAACCTGCTTGCCGATTTGCCGCTGAGGTTGCCTCCGCGTTCCAAAGACCGCGTTTCTGCTTGGCATCTGTACGTTGTGGAGATTGACACCGAGCGCAGCGACATCCGAAGAGCTGATCTATTTGCAGCATTACGTGCAGGAGGGGTTGGCGTGAACGTTCATTACATCCCCATTCATACTCAGCCTTACTACCAGCGTCTAGGTTTCCGTTATGGCGACTTTCCGCAGGCTGAGGCTTACTACGCGCAGGCGATTTCTTTGCCCCTGTTCCCGTCAATGAGCGTCGAGCAGCAGGATCATGTGGTTCAGATTCTGCGTAACGCTTTGCGAGCGTGATCATGGAGCTGGCGCTGGGTACTGTGCAATTTGGTCTCGCCTATGGCGTGGCCGGCCGCGGCGCGCCTATCGGCGATGCCGAGGCGAGGGCTGTGCTACAAGCCGCAGCTCGCCATGGCCTGCGTTGGCTCGATACGGCAGCGGCTTATGGCGATATCGAGCAGCGCCTCGCCGGACTTTGCGGCGATTTGCCTTTCCAAGTGGTTAGCAAGCTGCCAGCCCTGCCGGCCGGGATTAAGCCGGATGCGGCCCCCAGTTTTTTTGTTGATTCGCTTCTTCGTAGCCGTGAGCGATTGGGCGAGCGTCTGCGTGTCATGCTATTCCACCGAGCTAGTGATCTCGAAGGAGATCTAGGTGACCTTATCTGGGCGAATGTGCAAGCCGAGGCCGAGGCCGCTGGAATAGAGCTTGGTATCTCCTGCTATGACCTAGCCACGCTGCGCGACTTGCAGGCGCGCTGGCCGCTTCGGGCCGCCCAGTTGCCTGGCAACGCCTTGGACCAAACGTTAGCGGCGCTGGATGTCGAGGATGCGCCGACTCTGCTTCAGCTGCGATCGGTGTTTCTGCAGGGGCTGCTGCTACTTCCCGAAGCGGAGGCTGCGCGCCGCCTGCCGGTTGCGGCGAGGGTCTTGCGACGCTGGCATGCGTGGTGTCAAGCCCAGGGATTCGATCGGCTTGAGGCGGCACTAGGACTTGCCAAGGGCTTTCCGGCGGTAGGCCAATGCGTTGTCGGTGTCGATGGACTTGAGCATCTGGAGCAGATCGCTGGCGCCTGGTCCCGTAGCGTGGCCCTCGAGGCCCCTGAACTCGCCTGCTCCGACCCTGCCGTCATAGATCCCCGTCGCTGGAGTCTTTTCGCGTGACCGCCTGCCATGCATTCATTCAGGCGCGCATGTCGAGCACACGATTTCCCGGTAAGGTCCTGGAGCCGATCGCTGGCCTGCCGGCGATCGTGTATATGGCCAAACGAGCGGCGAGTGCCCGCCTGATAGACGGGCTCACCGTGTTGACGAGCACCGAGGCTAGCGACGATCTGTTGCAGATGGTTCTTCAGGAGTATGGCGTCGCTGTTTTTCGTGGCGATTTGCATGATGTGCTGGCTCGTTTCGGTCAAGCGGCGGCGAAGACCGGCGCACAGGAAATCGTCCGCCTGACCGGTGACTGCCCGCTGGTTGACCCCGGCGTTGTCGATGCGGTGATTCAGTTGCGGCGGGACCGCGCTGTTGACTATGCCAGCAATGTCGACCCACCGAGCTTTCCCGACGGGATGGATTGCGAAGTGTTCACCCACGACGTGCTTCAGCGCGCGATGTGTGAGGCGGTGAATCCGTATGAGCGTGAACATGTCACCCTGTGGATGCGTAGCGATGCCGCAGGGCTTCGGCGAGCCAATCTGCGGTCTCTAGTCGATGCGTCGGCGCTGCGTCTGACAGTGGATTACCCAGACGACTTGGGAGTCGTGCGCGAGCTGGTTGCCGCATTGCCGGATGACGGTAAATTCGACTACTATGACCTGCTGCGTGTGCTGAACGCGCGACAACATCTGCTTGAAGCCAATCGCCATGTGCGAAATGCGGCCTTGCTCCAGCAATCCCCCCCAACTTAACACCTGAGCGACGGAGACCTTGTCATGAAGCGCTGTACCCATTGTGGTTTACCCGAGACCCACGAGACCATCTCATTTGATGTCGAGGGTGTCTGTAACATTTGTCGACAGCAGGAGTTCAAGAAAGGCAGCATAGACTGGGCTGCCAACCGAAAAGCCTTGGGCGAGTTAATCGAGGAGTACCGCGGCCGTTACGACTACGACTGCATCGTGCCGTTCAGCGGGGGCAAGGACAGCACTTGGACTCTTTACTACTTAGTCAAGGAGTTTGGCGTCAAGCCGCTGGTGGTGCGTTTCGATCACGGCTTCTTGCGCCCAAACCTCGAAGATAACGTCAAGCGAACCGTCCGCCATCTTGGTGTCGACATGATGAGCTTCACGCCGAACTGGAAGGTCGTACAAAAGCTGATGTTGCAGTCGCTACTTGAGAAGGGCGACTTTTGCTGGCACTGTCATACGGGCATCTTTTCTTATCCGATGTGGATCGCGCTGGAGAAGAAGGTGCCGTTGATTTTCTGGGGAGAACCCTCGGCCGAGTACACCGCGTATTTCAGCTATGACCAGCAGGAAGAGGTGGACGAAAAGCGCTTCAACCGATACGTCAACCTCGGAATCAGTGCCGATGATATGTTTGTCCGTCTTGGCGGAAACGTTAATCAGCGAGACCTCAAGCCTTACTCCTATCCGCCGCTGAAGGCGCTTCGGGAATTGAACTACCGTTCCGTATGCTTGGGTTCGTTTATTCCCTGGGATGTCAAGATGCAATCCGAAGTAATTCAGCGTGAATTGGGTTGGAAGGGGGATCGCGTCGAGAACGTTCCACCACAATATCAGTATGAAAAGATCGAGTGCTATATGCAGGGAGTGCGCGACTACATTAAGTACATCAAGCGCGGTTACTCTCGTCCGTCTCACTTGGTAGCAATCGACGTCCGCCATGGACGCATGACTGCCAAAGAGGGTCAGCATTTGGTCGAACAGTATGAAGGGCGGCGACCGCCTAGCCTTGATCTGTTCTTGGAGTTTGTGGGACTGACTGAGGCGGAGTTCATGGAAATAGCCATGAGCCACCAAGTTTCACCTTATGTACATGACCCAGTCACCACACAGACAGGTGAGCGTCTGCATGATCATGATAGGTGGAGTCGTGATGGTGTGATGGCTCGTGCAGATGCTGACGAGTTACTGGCTCGCTGGCGTGCACGCAAAGCGAGCATAGTCAGCTGAGCTGGTAACGCCAAATGAAACCTAATCGCGTTGGTGTGGTCGAATACCAAGCCGGCAACGTCCGTTCAATTGTCAACGCGTTAGAACACCTTGGAGCCGGCGTACAACGTGTGACTGTTGCAAGCGACATGCAAAACTGCACCCACGTATTGCTGCCTGGTGTTGGCGCTTTTGGATTTTGTGCGCAAAGATTGCGAGAGAGCGGCTTACTGCCCGCGCTGAGGGAGTGGGCACTGGAACTTCAGCGCCCGCTGCTTGGCATCTGCGTTGGTATGCAGCTGCTGGCAGAAACGAGCGACGAGCTCGGCGAACAGCAGGGCATCGGATGGGGGGGCGGTCACGTTCGCCGTCTTCAACCCGATGCGACAGGTATTCGGGTACCTCACGTCGGCTGGAACAACGTCCATTTCGACGAGTCTTTCGGTGAGTTCGGTGCGGGTTCCGAGGCCGACTTTTATTTCGATCACTCGTACGCGTATCGCATGCCGACGTTGGCCCATCGTGTCGCCGCTTGCACGCATGGCGAAACTTTCAGTGCGGTGATACGCCGCGGTCAAATGGTGGCGGCGCAGTTCCATCCTGAGAAGAGTCAGACCGCCGGAATGCGGTTTTTGCGCAGTTTTCTGGCGATGCCTGGCGGGAAAGACTGAGTCATGCTGAAGAAGCGCCTCATTCCCAAGTTGCTTATCAAGCATCGCCAAATCGGTCGGCTCATCCGACCGGTGTTAGTCACGACGCGGGGGTTCGGTGAGGCTATTGAAGTCGGAGATCCTGTGTCCCAGGCCAAGATATATGAGGCACAACTTGCTGACGAGTTGGTGGTGCTGAACATCGACGGCACCCCTATTGGGGACGACGAAGTAATGCTTGGTTTGATCGAGCGCTTGGCTGCAGAAACCTTCATGCCGCTGGCCGTCGGTGGTGGTGTGCGTGATTTGGCAGACTTCGGCAAGTTGCTTGAGTTTGGCGCTGACAAGGTTTCCATCAATACTGCCGCACTGGATCAGCCTGAATTGATCGGCGTGGCGGCCGCCCGCTATGGGGCGCAGTGCGTCATCGTTTCGGTGGATTTTCGCTGTGGTGACGATGGGCGACCAGTTGTGATGCGTGAGCACGCTGCGCAGTCGACTGGCCGAGGCTTGCTCGACTGGTGCCGGGAGGCCGTGGATCGAGGTGCTGGCGAGTTGCTTATCAGCGATGCTGACAGAGACGGAGGCGGTCAGGGTTTGCACATAGAGATCGCTGCTGAACTCAGTGCTGAGGTCAAAGTACCAGTGATCTTTTCCGGCGGATGCGGTCGCGCAGAACATTTTTCGGATGGCTTTCTGCTGGGCGGGGTTGAGGGGGTGGCTGCAGGCACCTACTTCTGTTTCCGGGATCAAAACCCGATGCAGACACGTGCGCACATACGTAACGCTGGGGTTGCCATAAGGATGGAGACATGAGGCTTCTAGCTTCTTCCGTGCTGGCTTGGCATGACGAGCGTGTTGAGTTGTTCCTACTGGAGGAGGGAGACGTTGGCCCTGCGTATGTTGGTTGGCTTAATGATCCATTCGTCAATCGCTACTTAGAGAGTCGGTTCACGGTGCATAACGAAGATAGTACCCGTGCCTTTGTGTCTTCTTGTCTAGATGACCCCTCCACTCTGATGATGGGTGTTCGCAGCATCGCGCTGCAGAGAAGGCACGTTGGCAATATCAAGCTTGGTTCCATTGATCGGCGGCATGGATTGGGTGAAGTCGGAGTTTTGATTGGCGATCGAGAAGCATGGGGCGGAGGCATTGCGAGTTCTGCAATCCGATTGCTCTGCGGAATAGCCGCCCAGCAACTTGGATTGCGCAAGCTGACTGCAGGCTGTTATGCATCAAATCTTGGCAGCGAGCGCGCATTTTTGAAAGCTGGATTTCGTGTGGAAGGTGTCCGGCAGAGGCATTTTCTGCTTGGTGATCGACCGGAAGATCTTGTCCTTATGGCGCGATGGCTTGATTGAACTAACAACCCCTGCAAATGATCGGGCATCGAGATGCCCATAACTTAATGGAGAGCATCGCGTGAAGCATCGTTATCAAGCCTCTGAAGCATATTTGCGACGAGCGGAGTTGGTCATACCACTGGGCAGTCAGACATTTAGCAAGAGTCGAACTCAGTATCCGGTTGGCGTATCTCCGCTCTTTATCCAGCGAGCGGCGGGTTCGCGGGCATGGGATTTGGACGGAAACGAGTACATCGACTTCGCGAGCAGTCTCGCTTCGATTACGCTGGGCTACGGTGATAAAGAGGTCAATCAAGCGGTGATGGCGCAACTGCAGGAGGGTGTGATTTTTTCGTTACCTCATCCGATCGAAGTCGAAGTTGCTGAACTGATTTGCGAGATGGTCCCCTGTGCTGAGATGGTGCGATTTGGCAAGAACGGGTCTGACGCCACCTCGGGGGCGATCCGTATCGCGCGCGCTTACACTGAACGGGAACGTGTTGCGGTTTGCGGCTACCACGGCTGGCAGGACTGGTACATCGGCTCCACAGCCCGCCATCGTGGTGTTCCGAAGGCCGTTCGTGATCTGACCCACACCTTCGCATATAACGACTTAGCGTCGCTGGAGCGTTTGCTTGAGCAGCATCATGGGGAATTCGCTGCTGTGGTGTTGGAGCCGATGAATGTGACATTGCCGACCCCAGGATTCCTCGAAGGAGTGAAAGAGCTGGCGCACGGCCATGGGGCGCTGCTGGTGTTCGATGAGACCATAACCGGCTTCCGCTATGCCAATGGCGGTGCACAGCAACTCTTCGGGGTCACCCCCGATCTCGCTACCTTCGGGAAGGGTTTGGCAAACGGCTATCCATTGGCGGCAGTAGCCGGTCGGCGCGACGTTATGAAGTTAATGGAAGAAATCTTCTTTTCATTTACGTTTGGCGGCGAGACACTCTCTCTCGCGGCGGCGCGAGCAACTCTCCTCAAACTAAAGTCAGAGCCGGTGATCGAGACTATTCGACAACGTGGCCAGACTGTCATTGACGGCCTGCAGGCGCTGATTGATAGCGCTGGATTGAGTGATGTCTTTGGCGTTGGGGGTCATCCAAGTTGGAGTTTTCTGATCTTTCGTGATGCCAGAGGAGCTAGCTCATTTGAGATCAAGACGCTTTGGATGCAAGAAATCTTGGCGCGGGGGATCCTATCAGTGGGGACCCACAACATTACCTACGCGCACAGCGCAGCCGACGTCGCCCAGCTAATGTCTGTCTATCGTGAGGTCTTGCCTGCGATCGGCCAGCTACTGAACCAGGGCCGCTTGCGCGAATCATTGCGCTGCGAACCTTTGGTACCGCTGTTCAAGATTCGTTGACAGTTCAACCATGCGGATCGCGCTACGTGTTGACGCCTCAGTGGAGATGGGTATCGGCCATCTGAAACGCTGTCTATCTTTGGCAGAGGCGTTGAGGTCGACTGGTGCAGATCCCCTGTTCGTTACGCGGGATTTAGGGTTGGATGTAGGCGACTTTATCCGGCGGCACGGAGATTTTGCTGTGCGACGTCTTCCCGCCCCGTTGGATGCCATTTCCGTGGGCCATCATGCTGAGTCGCACACCGATTGGGCTGGAGTTGCATGGCAGCAGGACGCAAAAGAGACACTGGAGCAAGTCCGTGAGTGCGAATGCGCTTGGCTTCTGATTGACAGCTATGCATTCGATGCGCGGTGGCATCGGCATGTGGGCAATGAACTGGGCGTGCGCGTCGCCGCGATCGATGACCTCGCCGACCGCCCGATGGCCGTCGCTTTGCTCATTGATCACAACCTGGCCAGTGATCACCATCAGAAGTACCGCAGTTCGCTGGAGTATCCATGTCGAATATTGGGTGGGCCGAGGTTTGCCTTGTTAGGCAAAACATTCGCGAGTGCTAGACGGTATCGTTTCAGCGATGAGGTGCGAAGCATCGGCGTCTTCTTGGGCGGAACTGATCCAGCTAGCCTGACACAGTCGGTGATTGACAGTTGCAGGCGTTTGGCGGGCTTTACTGGCCCTATTGAGATCGCCACAACAAGCGCCAACCCTGCTTTAGCGTCGTTGAGAGTGCTTTGCGCTGAGGATCAGAATTTGAGCCTGTGCATTGATCAACCTGATTTGACGGGATTCTTCTCCCGCCACGATCTGCAGATTGGGGCAGGGGGTGGCGCCTGCTGGGAGCGCTGTTGCATTGGCGCGCCAAGCATCACGCTAGTGACAGCGGTCAATCAGATCGCGGTCGTTGAGATGCTGGGAATCGCAGGTGCTAGCGCGGTCTTACCGAAAGGGCATTCGCCTACGTCAGAGGCAATCGGTGAGATGGTGCGCAACTTGCTGAACGATGTTCGCGGGCGCCGTTCCTTGCACGAGAACGCATTGGGACTGGTGGATGGTCGTGGTGCGCAACGCGTCGCATTGGCTATGGCAGCTTCAAACCTGCGGGTCCGCACGGCGACGGTCGACGATGCGGAACTTGTCTACAGGTGGCGTAATCATGAGAGCACGCGGTCAGTCTCCCGTGATTCCAGTCCAATTCCCTGGTCAACGCACCAATCATGGTTTGACAAGGTTCTCGTGGATGCACGACGTCGTGTGCTTGTTGGTCAAGTGGGCGAAGTGCCTGTGGGGGTGTTCCGGTTTGACGAGCTGCGCGAACGCGGCGCAATCGAGGTCTCCCTTTTTCTGGATCCCGAGCTGCATGGGCTAGGGCTGGGTACTGCTCTGATACGGGCAGCCCATGCTGACTGGGAGCAGTCGGTCGGTCGTGGCGAGTCCTTTGTTGCCACAGTCTCAGAGCGTAATTTCGCGTCGCAGAATTTATTCCGTTCGGCGGGTTACCAGTTCCAAAATCCAGTCTGGCGTCGCCCTGTCGCCCGACATTCCTGAAAGTTGATGTCATGCACATTGCAGAGCGACCTATTGGTCAGCGAACACGCCCCTACCTGATTGCAGAAATGTCGGGCAACCACAACCAGTCACTGCAACGCGCACTGGAGATCGTCGATGCCGCCGCCGACGCTGGCGCTGATGCGATCAAGTTACAGACGTATAAGGCAGACACGATGACATTGGACCTCCGTATGCCCGGATTTGTCATCGAGGACGAGAAAAGTCTTTGGAACGGCCGACAGTTGTTCGAGCTGTATCAGGAAGCACATACCCCATGGGACTGGCACGCCCCGATCATGCAGCGCGCTGCTGCGCACGGTTTGCACTGCTTCAGTACTCCGTTTGATGACAGCGCAGTAGATTTTCTGGAGTCGCTGAACGTTCCAGCCTACAAGATCGCATCGTTTGAGAACACCGACTTGCCGCTGATCCGCAAGGTTGCAAGCACGGGGAAGCCGATGATTATTTCGACTGGGATGGCTACTGTCGGCGAGATCGACGAGGCGGTTCGCACCGCCAGGCAGGCCGGCTGCCACAACATCATTATTCTGAAGTGCACGAGCACATACCCGGCTACGCCGGAGAACACCAATATCCGCACGATTCCCAACATGCGGGAGACCTTCGGCTGCGAGGTGGGTCTATCGGACCACACTATGGGCTGTGGAGTCGCAGTGGCTTCGGTCGCGATGGGTGCGGTCCTCATTGAGAAGCACTTCACGTTGCGCCGCGCGGACGGCGGCGTCGACTCTGCCTTCTCGCTCGAGCCTGAGGAGTTCCGCATGCTACGTATTGAAACCCAGAGGGCCTGGGAGTCATTGGGCGGCGTCCTTTATGGTGGGACGAAGGCCGAGGATCAATCTCGCACCTTCCGGCGCACACTTTACGTTGCACGAGACATGAAAGCAGGCGAGGCCTTTACTCATGAAAACCTTCGCATTGTGCGACCTGGTTTCGGTCTCCCACCGAAGTACTTCGACACAGTTCTAGGCAAGCGAATCAACCAGGACACTTGCGCCGGTACACCAGTCGGATGGAATCTTTTGGCGTGATTTAACTGCCTTGAGTTAAGCGAATGCCTGCAAACACAAAAGATACCCACCTACCCTTAATGGCTGGTTTCAACGACAAGACCACTGTTTGCGAAACCCCTGCGACGGGTTCTCGCTTAGCTCTATACGCCATAGCGTACGCTGGTTCGACCGCATTTCACAAGGGGTTGGGTTTCCTCGTGTTTATGTGGCTCGCGTATGAGTTGCCTGTGGCAGCCTATGCGTCCTTTGGCTTGCTGTACGCGCTGTACTCTGGCGTAGCGGCACTGTCGATGGCGGGCATCGTCGACACGGTAATCGGACTCCTTGTTGCGCGCTCAACCGCCGGGGAACGGCAGCGACTGTTCGTAGCGGCCGAGAGAGTCTTCTATTCCGTGGCTGTGAGCACCATAAGCGTCGTCGGCCTCTGTCTCGTACTGTTCCCAAGTGCCATCGCGTTACCGTGGATAGCAGTTGCCGCAGCAACCGCAGCTGGCCTTTTCACTGCGCTTTTCACGATTCGCTCACATCTGCGAAGACTCGACGAGGACCACAACTCCTCACTGTTGCTAAGTTTCTTGCCCCCGCTAGCGGGGTTGATTGGCGCTACCGTAGCCTTTCTTGCAACGAGATCTGTCACTGGCTTCTTCTGCGGCTACGCGCTCGCGATGCTGGCTGGTTTCGCGGTCTATCGTCCCCGCCCGGGGCAATGGGCACACGGTGTCAATTTGAGCGCCGACACGCATTCCATCTTTGCTCGCCTAGGCCCATTTTTACTTGTGGCGATGCTGGCTTGGCTGGGCGGTTACGGAAACACTTGGCTTGTACGGGCGCTGTTCAGCGCTGAGGACGTAGCTCGTTTCGCCTTCATTTACACCCTAGCTTCAGTTATGCAACTGGTTGCAACTTCGCTCAATCAGGTGTGGAGTCCGCGCATATTCAAGCAGCTACAGCAACAGAGCGTGGCACTCGTCGACGCAAGCTCCTCGCGCTTTTTCTTGTTACAGGGCCTAGCGCTCGGTACCTTTGGTGCGTTACTTTTGGTGATTGCTCCATGGTTGGTCGAACTTGGTGGCGCTCGCTTGGCTCCGTATTCCAACCTGAACAACGAGTTATTCATTTTGTTGGCCGCTTACGCGTTAACGATTCCTTGGTATCACGTGCAGAACTACTTCCTCGCTTTCGGCAAGGGGCGCGAACTAATGAAAATGTCCGTCGTCTCTACCGCCGTTGGTATGGCGCTCTGGGTCGCAGCGATGTGGGCGCTCGGCCCAGTCGGTGTCTATGTTGGGTTTCTGCTGCTGACGATCGCTCGCACAGTTGCGGCGCAGTCAATGGCATGGCGGATGTGGCAAGTCGCTACCTTTTGGCAAGGGCCGCTGTTAGCGTTGCTTTTGCTCATGATTGGAAGCATGCTAGGTCGCTTGGCTGGAGCGTGATATGTCGACCGACTTGACGATGATAATGAAAGTGCTTCGCGACTGTTTACGCGTCGACAAGGAGCGCTATCCTTTGTCTCGCATAGTGACAGTCGCGCACGACACCGATCGCAGTCTTCGTCTTGAAGACGGGCGCTGGTACTCGCCTCTAATTGACTCAATCGAAGACGATCTAGCGAGACTCGGCGTAGATTGCATCAGCTTCGCACGTGTAGCATCTTCCATAAAAGGACCAACGGCCTATGGAAAGGTGTATGCGCCCGAGGGTAGGTTCGCTCGCGCGTTGATCGGAAAGCGCATCAGCGCGTTTTTTAGGCGCGGTCGGTACCCGTACTCCTACGCTGAGGAACGGACTTGGAGCACTATCTTTAGCCGAACTGGCTCGAGAAAGATACTTGGCATCATGCCGTCTCGCGAGTTGTGTGCCGCCGCTCATAGGCGTGGTATGTGGGTGGCTGATGTGCAGCATGGAGTCATCGCCGACAGCCACCCTTGGTATGGCGCTGCTTTCCGCAGCAAAGACCCGCGCGAACAGTTACCCGATGCTTTTCTGTGCTGGGACCCGGGAAGCGCCGCGGCAATAAGCAAGTGGGCTGCGCCGCGTGGCATTGCCGTTGAAGTGATTGGCAATCCCTGGCTGGCGCGCTTTATACGCAACAGCGCCGATGACGCGCTCGTGAGGCAGCTTGCAGGAGGCTATCGCCTTGCGTCAGCAGCACTGGGCCCGCGTCGCCCTACGATCCTTGTCACATTATCATGGGGCGACGACATGAACTCGAACAGTTTTGTCGATCCCGGCTTGCGTGCCGTCATAAGTTCTACCAGTCAGCGATTCCGATGGTTGATTCGACTGCATCCCAACCAGATTTCTGGTTTTGCCAGTGACGAGGGCAAAGCTTTCCTCGGCTTCTTCGAAAAACACCTCAAAGGACATGCCGAGTGGGAATTGCCGACGCGGGCACCACTTCCGGCAGTGCTTGGCGACACTGACCTGCATATCTCTTGGTACAGCTCAGTGGCTATTGAGGCGGCACAAATGGGCATCGCTTCGGCACTACTTGCTCCAGCTTTACGCGCTAATGGCAAGTTTAGTGACTATTTTGTGTATCAGCGCCATATTGGGATTGTTGATTTTGTGGCTGAGGACGAGCGTTCGATTTTGGCCTGGATCGAACGTCGACTCGACTTCCGCGGGGCGATTGACGATGCACTGAATGAATACGATGCAGCGTATCGGCGCGTGCTATCGTTCGTAGCGGAAAATTGAGTGTGATTGAATGTTAGTGAGTCGATTTGCCCGGGCGGAACTGCGCGTGCTCGTAATATTGGCGCTTTTGGTGGCCGCCTTCGCAACGCGCGAGCCTGTGCTCTTGGCTGGTTATGTGCTCGCTGCACTTATCGTGATTGTTGCTAATGCTCGCATTATGTCTGCGCTTGGCGGACGCGAGGCCGTCGCTGGAAGCTTGCTAGTTATTGCAGCGCTATTGACATTGCCTGTAACGTTAATTCGCAATCCGAACGTTTTGATTCACGGGATAATTGTGACTGTTTCGTTTGGGGCTGCATATGTGTTAACACGAGACTTTCGAGCTTATGCCCGTGCCAGTTGGATAATTCTCGTTGCGTCCCAAGCTTATGTGATTGTCTATTTGATGAACGCTGGATTAGGGGATTTTCCTCTTGAAAGACTACTCCCTGAATCCAGCAGTAACGTTGTAACCTCTTTTCTCATCGTCCTACAGGCCAATGCTTGTGCGTGCACTTATTTGCTCAGCCGCCGCACATCCGTTATGACTGCAATAGTTACTTTGGGTATATGTATAGTTGGCTATGGCCGTGGCTCGCTGCTGGTTGCCGCTATGCTTGTGACAGTCTGCACGTTAGGAGCGGCAGGCGGTAGTTCTTGGGCAAAAACAATCAATCGAGTCCTTGTTGTTTTTTCTATTGGATTGCTTGCCTATTTTCACTACCAAAGCGAGATTCATGATTTTGTGGCAGCTAACACCAAGATAGGTGCGGGACTATATGATGAACCAAGGCACGAGATCATTCAAGATTATATTGAGAAGATCGATGACGCCGCATCCCTGTTTTTTGGTGCCGACTATCGCGGGACCAGTATCGAAAGCACATACTTTGGTAATCCACATAATTCCTACATTCGTGCTCACAATATCTTTGGACTGCCCTATTTGATATGCATGCTGCTATTGCCGTTCCTATTCGACCGGCGGCAGTGGTCGGGTGGTTCTCGCATTTTCGTTTACGCCATGATTGCACTCATGTTGATAAGAGGGATCACTGAGCCATTGCTCTTTCCTACGCTCTTTGACTTTTTCTACTTCGCGCTGTGTTTTGCACTTGCGCAGCCTAGTACCCGGACGTCTTGTACGTTTGCCTTACCCTTGCTTAAGCATGAGTCGAATCGTTCACCATAACAACTTCAACCTTATCCGCCTACTGGCGGCTCTTCAGGTATTGTTTGTTCATACGCTGAATCACCTTGATTTCAAAGGTCTGTTGGTTGATTTACTCAAGGTCAAGCCCGGCGTTCCGATGTTTTTTGTTATCAGCGGTTTCCTGATTGGTAATTCATATATTCGTACAAATCAGCGCGGGTTGAACGCGTTCTTTACAAATCGATTGCTGCGCATATACCCCGGGTTGGTCGCCTGCGTGCTTTTAACTACAGCAGTTGTTGCTTTGACTGGCTATTTCAATGGTCAAGGTGTGTCAGCTACACGAGTATTCCCCTGGGTCCTGGCTCAGGGCAGCTTTTTGCAGTTCTATATCCCCGATTTCATGCGCGAATTTGGGGTTGGTGTGTTCAATGGCGCGTTGTGGACCATTACCGTCGAACTTCAGTTCTATTTGTTGGTGCCGGTCCTATTTGTTTTGCTTGCTCGACAGAAATTCACCTTTTGTTGCATTTTTATTGTTTCTGTGCTGACAAATTTATGGGTCCACTATGGTGCCGCACCTGATGCGATGGTGACCAAGCTTCTGCGAGTGTCATTTTTGCCTTGGATCTATATGTTTATGTTCGGATTTATGCTGGCTTGGAAGACCGAGTGGCTTAAGGCGGTTCAGCGTGTGGGTTGGGCTCCGCTGTTGTTGGGCTACACCGCGTCGATGGTACTGTTGGGTGGCTATGAAACGAATGCTCAGAATTCGATAAATCCTATTGCTTTCGCGTTTCTGGGTTGTCTCGTTCTAAAACTTGCTCATGCAAGATTAAGTCTGAACAGTCGAGTTAAACATCTGACCGATCAGACAGACCTGTCTTACGGTCTCTATCTATACCACATGCCGATCATCAACCTGATGCTTTACTTAGGGTGGGGAACATCATCGCTTTCCACTGCTATCGTCGTAGTTGGCAGTATCGGTACAGCCGCGCTGTCTTGGTACCTCATCGAACGGCCCGCCATGAACTTCAAACGCTGAACTGCTATGCCCTCAAACTTTCAAATCTGTCGTCAATGCGTGATGGATACAACCGACTCGGCCATCACATTCGACGACAACGGCGTCTGTGACCACTGCAGAACCTTTTTCTCTAAGGTGCGTCCCCATTGGCACACCGACGAACGCGGTGAACGTCAACTGCGTGCCATGGTCGAGCAGATCAAGGCTTCGGGTAAAGGCAAGGACTTCGACTGCATCATTGGCATGAGCGGTGGCATCGATAGCTCTTACCTTACTTACATTGCCACTGAGTTCGGCCTGCGCCCATTGGTTTTTCACGTTGATGCCGGGTGGAATTCCCAAGAGGCTGTCAACAACATTGAGAAGCTTGTCGACAAGCTTGGCCTGGATCTTTATACCGAGGTTATTGACTGGGAGGAGATGCGAGACCTCCAGCTGGCCTATTTCAAGAGCGGAGTGCCCCACATCGATTCACCGCAGGACCATGCCTTCTTCGCGACCATGTACAAGTTTGCGGAGCAGCACGATATCAAGTACATCCTGACCGGCGCCAATCTCTCCACGGAGTGCATCCGCAATCCGATCGAATGGATGTACTACCAGTCAGACGCTATCCAGCTCAAGGATATTCACGCAAAGTTCGGTACCAAATCGCTGGTGAACTTTCCTACTACGTCCATCCTGCGCCACAAGATTTGGTTGCCTTATGTGAAAGGCATCCGCGTGGTGCGGCCGTTGAATCTTGTTCCCTACGATAAGGCTGCTGCGGTGAAGCTGCTGGTGGACAAGTTTGGCTGGCAGCCCTACCCACAAAAGCATTTCGAGTCGCGTTTCACACGTTTCTATGAAGGCTACTGGTTGCCAAAGAAGTTTGGCTTTGACACGCGCAAGGTGCAGTACTCCAGCCTCATAGTTACCGGGCAGATGACGCGCGAAGAAGCGCTGGAAAAGCTCAAAGCCCCCGCGTTGGACGACGCCACAGTCCGCCAGGAGTTTGAGTATGTTGCCAACAAGCTGGGCATCAGCGTCAGCGAGTTGCAGGGCTACATGGACGCGCCCAACAAAACGTACAAGGACTACAAGTCTCAGGAGGCTTTTTATCTGTTGGGTGCCCGGGTGATGAAAGCGCTGGGGCTGGAGTTAGGGGGTAAGCGTTGATCACCATCGTTGACTACGGCGTGGGTAACGTGCAGGCCCTAGCCAACATCTACAAGCGGCTGGAGATTCCCTGCCTCTTGGCCAAGCGCGCTACGGATCTCGTCGGCGGCAGCCATGTGATCTTGCCTGGAGTGGGTGCCTTTGACTGGGCCATGCAGCGGTTGCAGGCCTCGGGCATGCGCGAAACCCTGGACGAATTGGTGCAGGTGCAAAAGAAGCCTGTGCTTGGTATTTGCGTGGGTATGCAGATGATGGCCAAGGGCAGCGACGAGGGTACCTTGCCCGGATTGGGCTGGATCGATGCCTTTGTTAGGCGCTTTGACGAGACCAAAATTCAGTCGCACACCCACCTGCCGCACATGGGCTGGAATGACATAGAGCCAGTGCGCACCGACGGTCTGCTTCGCGACCTGGGCCAGGACGCGCGTTTCTACTTCCTGCACTCGTATTTTTTCGCACCGAACAACCCGGCTGATGTGCTGGCCACAACCGTATACGGCGAGCGCTTTGCCTGTGCGGTTCAGCGCGGCAACGTTTTTGGCGCGCAGTTTCACCCCGAAAAGAGTCACGGCTGGGGTATTCAGTTGCTGAAGAACTTCGCTGTGCTTTGACCAATTACTGACATGCTTAGACCTCGAATCATTCCCTGTCTGCTGGTGCATAAGGGTGGCCTCGTTAAGACGGTGGGCTTTGAGAAGCCCAAGTACGTTGGGGACCCGCTGAATGCAGTACGGATTTTCAATGAGAAGGAAGTTGACGAGCTGATGGTCGTCGACATTGACGCCACCCGTGATGGCCGTGAGCCGGACTACAAACTCATTGCGAACCTCGCCACGGAGTGTCGTATGCCTCTGTCGTATGGAGGCGGCGTTCGCACGGTGGAACAGTTCGAGCGCCTGGTGAGTCTGGGTGTGGAGAAGGTGGCCACCAGCGCTGCTGCCGTCGCTGATTTGAGCTTGGTCAGCGCAGCCGCGCAACGGGTTGGAGGGCAAAGCGTCGTCGTGGTCATTGACGTGCGCCGCAAGGGCAAAGTCTACGAAGTCTTTACCCATAACGGCACCCGCGCCACTGGGTTGGACGTGATTGACTTCGCGCGGCGTGTCGAAGCGGCTGGTGCAGGAGAGATCGTCGTCAACTCCATCGATCAAGATGGCCAGATGAAGGGTTATGACCTGGACCTC
The DNA here is from genome assembly GCA_044346035.1 of Rhodoferax sp. Classification (GTDB taxonomy): domain Bacteria; phylum Pseudomonadota; class Gammaproteobacteria; order Burkholderiales; family Burkholderiaceae_C; genus Allorhodoferax. The sequence continues at coordinate 60,707 of JBIIZY010000003.1, forward strand.
GTGCGCGCCGTTCGAGGCGCGATGACGCGGCCCCTGACGGTACTTGGCGGAGCGGGCACGCTGGCCCACGTTTCTGATCTGGTCAAAGAGTTCGGGATCATCGGAGCCGCTGCCGGCAGTCTCTTCGTCTTCAAAGGCGTCTACCGCGCCGTACTGATCAACTATCCCGCGCGGGTTGACCGAGACCGGCTGATCTCACCCGCAGCGACTTAACCCAATGAAACAAGTTTTACAAAACCTCAAAGACGGATCTACGTTAGTCGCTGAAGTTCCGTGTCCGCGCGTCGGAAGTGGTCAGTTGTTGATTCGTACCACGCGTTCCCTTGTGTCGGCCGGAACAGAACGCATGTTGGTGGACTTCGGTAAGGCGGGCTTCATCGATAAAGCCCGTCAGCAGCCTGATAAGGTGCGCATGGTGTTGGACAAGGTCCGAACGGATGGCCTGAAGCC
>JBIIZY010000197.1:0-5319 GCA_044346035.1 Rhodoferax sp.
ATGCACCTGTTTGGCTTCACCATCAACATGATCACGCTGATGGCGCTGAGCTTGTGCGTGGGCCTGCTGATTGATGACGCCATCGTGGTGCGCGAGAACATCGTGCGCCATGTGCAAATGGGCAAGAACGCCTACCAAGCGGCCATGGAGGGCACGCAAGAGATTGGGCTGGCGGTGCTGGCCACCACGCTGTCCATCGTGGCGGTGTTTTTGCCCATCGGTTTCATGGGCGGCATCATCGGCAAGTTCTTCCACGAGTTTGGTTTGACGATTGTGGCGGCGGTACTGATTTCGATGTTTGTGAGCTTCACGCTCGACCCCATGCTCTCCAGCGTGTGGGCCGACCCTGCGATCCACCGACCGGGTCAAGCGCCTGCGAAGCCTACGCTGTATGACAAGACCATAGGACGCATCACTGGCTGGTTTGAGCGCGGCACCGAGCGGCTGGGCGAAGGCTACCAAAGCATCTTGCGCTGGGCACTGCACCGGCCTCTGACCACCGTCTCCAGTGCGGTGGCGATCTTTGTGGGGAGCATCTTTATGGTTCCCCTGCTGGGCACCGAGTTCGTTCCCAAGGCCGACTTCTCCGAGACCACCGTGAGCTTTTACACGCCGGTGGGCTCGTCACTGGCGACCACAGAAGCCAAGGCCCGCCAGGTCGAGTCGATCTTGCGCGAGTTGCCAGAGGTTCGCTACTCGGTGACCACCATCAACAGCGGCACCGCACAAGGCAAGATGTACGCCAGCATCTACATCCGCCTGGTGGACCGCAAGCAGCGCAGCCGCAGCGTCGATGCGCTGTCTTCGGTGCTGCGCCAACGTCTGCTCAGCGTCCCCGGCATCACCGTGACGCACGTGGGCTTGCTCGACGCGATTGGCGGAGGAAAACAAATTCAGTTCTCGCTCTTGGGCACGGACACGCGCGAGTTGGAGCGCATCAGCGTGCAAGCCATGGAAAAAATTCGTGGCATCTCCGGCTTGGTCGACCTTGACTCCAGCGTCAAACCCAACAAACCCACCTTGGATGTACAGCTGCGTGCCGATGTGGCGTCCGACCTGGGCCTGAGCACCACCCGCATTGGCGACTCGCTGCGCACTTTGGTGGCGGGGCAGAACGTGGGCAACTGGCGCGCCCCGGACGACCAGACGTACAGCGTCCAAGTGCGCCTGGCACCAGAACAGCGAAACACAGCGCAAGACCTGGGCAATCTGCCATTTACCGTGGGTACCAATGCCGACGGCAGTCCGCGCACCGTGCGCCTGAGCCAGGTCGCCACCCTGGAAGACGCCACCGGCCCCAACCAGATCAACCGGCGCAACCTCTCGCGTGAGGTGTCCATCAATGCCAACGTGTCGGGCCGCTCGGTGGGCGAAGTGTCGGCCGACATTCAGCGCGCCTTGGACACACTGGCGCTGCCACCCGGCTACCGCTTCCAGTTCAGCGGGGCCGCCAAAGACATGGCCGAGTCCTTCGGCTACGCAATCTCCGCACTGGTCATGGCCGTGGTGTTCATCTACATGATTCTGGCCAGCCAGTTCCGCAGCTTTTTGCAGCCGCTGGCACTGATGACCTCGCTGCCGCTGACGCTGATCGGCGTGGTGCTGGCGCTCATGATGTTCAACTCCACGCTGTCCATGTTCTCCGTTATCGGCGTGGTCATGTTGATGGGTCTGGTCACCAAAAACGCCATTTTGCTGGTGGACTTCGCCATCCGTGCCCGCGCACCCCACACCGGCGAGGACGGCACGCTGGTGGCCGGCTTGAACCGGGTGGACGCTTTGTTGATGGCCGCCAAAGTGCGTCTGCGCCCCATCCTGATGACCACGCTGGCCATGGTCTTTGGCATGGTACCGCTGGCCTTTGCGCTGACCGAAGGCTCTGAGCAGCGTGCGCCGATGGGGCAAGCGGTCATTGGCGGCGTCATCACCTCCTCGCTGCTGACCCTGGTGGTGGTGCCCGTGATGTACTGCTACATGGACGATTTGGCACAGTGGGCGCGCCGTACCTGGCAAGGCCGTTCCAGCGCCCCCGCAGCATGAGCCACCGCTAAAATTGAACGACTCTTCAACGCCCTTAAGCGCTGCAACCCACAGGAACTCCGAGATGACCATGACGCCCACCGAACAAGCCCGATTCAACATGATCGAACAACAGGTGCGCCCCTGGAACGTGGTCGATGCCGCGGTTCTGGAACTGCTCTCCCAGGTCAAGCGCGAGCAGTTTGTACCCAAGGCCTACCAAAGCCTGGCATTTGCCGACCTGGAAATTCCTTTGGGACACGGCCAGTGCATGCTCGCACCCCGGCTGGAGGCGCGTTTGCTGCAAGACCTGGCGGTGCAACCCGGCGACAAAGTGCTTGAAGTAGGCGCTGGCTCGGGCTTTATGGCCGCGCTGCTGGGCCGCTTGGCGCAGCGGGTGCTCAGCCTGGAAATCGAGCCGGAGTTGGTCGCCATGGCCCGCGCCAACCTGCAAGCGGCTGGCATTGGCAATGTGGATGTACGCCAGGCCGACGGCTCGCAAGGTGCGGCAGCCGATGGGCCGTTTGATGTGATTTTGCTCAGCGGGTCGGTGGCCGAAGTGCCCGCCGCGCTGCTGGGCCAACTCAAGCCCGGCGGGCGCCTGGCTGCCATTGTGGGGGATGAGCCCATCATGGCGGCTACGGTGGTCACCCGCTCTGGCACCAGCAGCGGCACCGGCAAAGGTGACTTTCATACCAGCCGCCCTTGGGACACGGTGGCCCCGCGCTTGCTGCATTTCCCCGAGCCCACCCGCTTCCAGTTTTGACACGCCAAGCACCCCGATGATCGCGCGCATTCGCCCCTCCCAACTGGCCGACTGGCTGGCACAGGCTGGCCCCAACCCGGTGGTGCTTGACGTGCGCGAACCCAGCGAGCTGCAAACCGCCAGCGTGGTAGCAAAAGGCTTTGCGCTGCTTGCTATCCCGATGAACACTGTGCCTGCGCAGTTGCACACGCTAGAGACCAACCAGCCGATTGCCTGCCTGTGCCACCACGGTGTGCGTAGCATGCATGTGGCACAGTTTTTGGCCAGCCAGGGCTTCACACGCTTGGCCAACATCGAAGGCGGTATCGACGCCTGGTCTCAAGAACTTGACGCCAACGTGCCCAGGTACTGAAACCTGCGCCGACCGCACCCCAGCCAACACACCTTTTCCTCTGAAAGACCACCATGCAACGCTCCGCACGCCCCCACCGTTTCAAGCGGCTCTCCATTGGTATCGCCTTGGGCCTGGGCGGCCTCTCGGCGCAAGCCCAATCGCTGGTGGAGCTCTATTCAGCGGCCAAGGAATACGACGCAAGCTACCAGTCTGCCAAGTCGCAATACGACGCCACCGTAGCCAGAGGAGAGCACGCCCGCGCCGCCGTGCTGCCCACAGTCAACCTGTCGGCCAGCGGCAACCAAACCCGCAACGACAACTCCTTGTCCAATCCCTCACAGCGCGAGTTCAGCGCCCAATCCGCCACGCTGAGCGCCAGCCAGCCGCTGTTTCGCCCGGCCAACTGGGCCAGCGCAGCGCAAGGAAAAATGCAACTCGAACTGGCCCAGGCGCAGCGCAACAGTGCCGAGCTGGACTTGATCGTGCGCGTCAGCCAAGCGTACTTTGACGTGCTCGCGGCCACCGACAGCCTGGACTACATCACCAGCCAAAAGGCCGCCGTGGCCGAGCAGCTGGCCTCGGCCAAGCGCAACTTTGAGGTGGGCACCGCCACCATTACCGACACCCGCGATGCCCAGGCGCGCTTCGACTTGGTGGGTGCCCAGCAGTTGGCCGCTGAAAACGACCTGCGGGTCAAGTCCCTGGCGCTTGAACAACTGGTCGGCAAGCCCGGCGCGCGACCCAAGCCCCTGCGCATGCCGGTGGCGCTACCGCCCTTGGCACCCGCCGATGTGAGCGAATGGGTGGCGCAGGCCGAGAAAAACAACCCGAGCTTGCTGCAACTGCAAACCGCACTCGAAGTAGCCAAACTAGAAACCGACAAGGCGCAGTCCGGCCACCAGCCGACTGTGGACTTGGTGGGCAGCTACACCACCTCGAGCAACTCGGGCAGCGCCAGCAGCGCAGCAAGCTTTACCAACAACAGCGCCACCATCGGCCTGAGTTTCAACCTGCCGCTGTTTGCCGGCTTCTCGGTGCAAAACCGCATCAAGGAAGTGATGGCCCTGGAAAACAAAGCGCGCAATGACCTCGATGCCGCCAAACGCAGCGTCGCCCAGGCCACCCGCAGTGCGTTTTTCGGCGTGCAGTCGGGCCTCTCGCAGGTGCGGGCACTGGAGGCCGCAGAAGTCTCCAGCCAGAGCGCCTTGGACGCCAACAAGCTCGGTTACCAAGTGGGCGTGAAGATCAACATCGATGTGCTCAACTCACAAAGCCAGCTGTTTGATACCAAGGCCAAACTGGCCAAGGCGCGCTACGACGTGCTGGTGGGCGGGCTGCGGCTGCGCCAGGCCACAGGCAGCCTCAGCGAGCAAGACCTGGCATCCATCAACCGCCAACTGTCCGACTGAGGGGTTGACCGGCTGCTGGCTGCTGGCTGCGGCCAGCAAAGCTAAGATTTTTCTTGTAACAAATCCGCAACTGCTGCTGCGGTTTTCGCGGCAGCACCGCGGTGGCTCTGGCTCCAACGCAGCGCGCTCTGGCGGGCAGCAGCCAGCGTGGTGGGGGACTGCAGCAGCGCGGCCACGCGCTCCAGCCCAAAGCCGATGTGGTCCACGGCAAACGCCGCGCCTGCCGTCTGTGCCATCTGCGCCGCCTGCGCAAAGTTAAAGGTGTTGGGCCCCATCACCACCGGGCAGCCACAGGCCGCCGCTTCAATCAGGTTTTGCCCGCCCAGCGGGGCAAAACTGCCACCCAGCAAGGCCACATCGGCCATGCCAAAGTACAGCGCCATCTCGCCCAAGGAGTCTCCCAGCCACACATCTGCGGGAACAGGCGCACCGGTCCAACTGCTGCGCCGGGAAACGCGCATGCCGGCGCCCTCCAGCAGCGCGGCCACTGCGTCAAAACGCTGCGGGTGGCGCGGCACGATCAGCCACTGCACCGCCTGTGGCGCTGCGCCGCGTTTCTGCAAGGCAGCGGTTTGGGCCGTGAGCGCGTCGAGCCAAAGCTGCTCTTCGCCCTCGCGCGCGCTGGCAAAAAGCACGACCGGCTTGTCCAAGGCGGTGCGCCACACCCCTGCGGCTTGAAGTTGGGCGGGGTTGGGCGCGGCATCAAATTTCAAGTTGCCCACTACACCGCGCACCGGCGCGCCCAGTTGGCGCAGGCGCGCGGCGTCCGCTTCGGCTTGCGCCCAAACGGC
>JBIIZY010000198.1:0-5285 GCA_044346035.1 Rhodoferax sp.
GAGGCCGAAGAAGAAGCGTCCGACGCCAGCGCAAAGCCAAAGAAGAAGCCCGCTGTGACCTACCCGGTCACGCAGGTGCTGTTTTCTAGTTTGATCATTCAGTAGCAGTGCATGGGAAGCGGTGAGCAATGAGTGAGTCCTTTCTTTCGCAAGAAGAAGTCGATGCGCTTCTAGAAGGGGTCACTGGCGAGAGCCAGAAGTCCGTCGAAGAGGTGGCCGAGCACGGTGAGGTGCGGCCCTACAACATCTCCAGCCAAGAGCGCATTGTTCGTGGGCGCATGCCCACCATGGAGATCGTCAACGAGCGGTTTGCCCGCAACCTGCGCCTGGGTTTGTTTAACTTCATACGCCGCAGTCCCGAAGTGTCCGTGGGGCCGGTGACGGCACAGCGCTACAGCGCCTTTCTGCGCGAGCTGGCGGTGCCCACCAACTTCAATATCGTGGCGATTCGCCCACTGCGCGGTAGCGGTTTGGTGGTGTGCGAGCCCTCGCTGGTGTTTGGTGTGATCGACACCCTGTATGGCGGCATCGGCAAGTTCCAGACCCGTATCGAGGGGCGCGACTTCTCGGCTACCGAGCAGCGTGTCATCAACCGTTTGGTGGACGTCATCACCGAAGAATACAAAAAGGCCTGGAAGGGAATTTATCCCTTGGAGCTGGAGTACCAGCGCTCTGAGATGCAACCCCAGTTTGCGACCATCGCCACGCCCAGCGAGATCGTCATTTCGACCTCGTTTCAGTTGGAAATTGGCGACATTGCGGGCGCGATCCATTTTTGCTTTCCTTACTCCACCCTGGAGCCGATTCGCGATGTGCTGTACTCCACCACCCAGGGCGACTCGATGGAGGTGGACCGCCGCTGGGTCAATGTGCTGACCCGCGAAATTCAGGCCGCCGAGGTCACCATCGTGGCGGAGCTGGCCAAGGCCAACGCCACCGTAGAGCAACTCATGGCGCTGAAAAAGGGTGACTTCATTGAGCTGGAACGCGAGCCCCGCATCCAGGCCAAGGTAGATGGCGTGCCCTTGTTTGAATGCAATTACGGCACCCACAATGCCAAGTACGCAATCCGGATCGAGAAGTCCTTGCGCGTCAACGATCTGAACTGGATGGGAGAAAGAAATGGCATCTGAAGACAAACCCGATAGCGGCGCTGACGACGGCATGGCCGATTGGGCGGAGGCGCTGCTGGAGCAAAAGGCATCAGACGGCGCGGGCGATGCCCCGCCTGGTAGTGTGCTCACCGGCGAGACCCCCCGGCCCTTTGTCAACGCCGACGGAACCACTGCAGACATCAACATGGTGTTGGACATTCCGGTGCAACTCTCGGTTGAGCTGGGCCGCACCAAGGTGCCAATCAAGCACATCTTGCAGCTGGGACAGGGCTCGGTGGTGGAGTTGGACGCGCTGGCCGGCGAGCCCATGGATGTGTTGGTCAATGGTTACCTGATCGCCCAGGGCGAGGTGGTGGTGGTCAACGACAAGTTCGGTATCCGCCTGACCGACGTGGTAACGCCTTCTGAGCGGCTGCGCCGTGTCAGCCGCAACTAGTGCCGGCGCATGACGCAGTCCTTGATTACCGTCATTGTTTTTGTGGTGCTGTTGGCGTGCCTGCCTTGGGCTGTGTCCAAGCTGAAAAGCCGCTACGGCCTGACCCAACTCGGACCGACGCAGCAGTCTCGCGTGCTTTCGGTGCTGGCGGTGGGGCCCCACCAAAAGGTAGTCACGGTTGAGGTTGGACCGGAGCACGCACGGGCGGTGTTGGTGCTCGGCGTGACGCCACAGTCGGTGCGCCTGCTGCACACCCTGCCCAACGCGGGCGGCGTGGCGGCACAAGCGCAGCAGAGCAACCCGCCGGCCGGATTGGTGGGACCATGAAGCGGGTAGTTCTGGCCTCGTGTCTGCTGCTGTGCCACGGCATGGCGCTGGCGCAAAACCAAGGGCAGCTGCCTTTGCTGGTAGGCACCGGCGCCGGTGGAACCAGTTACTCGGTGCCGATTCAGACCCTGTTGTTTTTCACCGCGCTGTCGTTTTTGCCGGCGGTGCTGCTGATGATGACGGGCTTTACCCGCATCGTGATCGTGTTGTCTTTGCTGCGCCAGGCCCTGGGGACACAGTCCTCGCCGCCCAACCAGGTGATCGTGGGCTTGTCGCTGTTCCTCACGTTTTTCATCATGGGGCCGACCCTGGACAAGGTGTACCAAGAGGCCTATGTGCCTTACACCACCAACGCCATCAGCTTTGACCAGGCCTTGGAGCGTGGCGAGGCGCCGATGCGCGCCTTCATGTCCAAGCAAACACGGCAGTCCGACTTTGCGCTGTTCGCCAAATTGGCGAAGTTGCCCCCACAAACTACGGTTGAAACGGCGCCGATGCGGGTGCTGGTGCCAGCCTTCGTTATCAGCGAGCTGAAGTCCGCGTTCCAGATCGGCTTCATGATCTTTATTCCGTTTTTGGTGATTGATATCGTTGTGGCCAGCATCTTGATGTCCTTGGGCATGATGATGCTGTCGCCGGTGTTGGTTGCCCTGCCCTTCAAGCTGATGCTGTTTGTGTTGGCCGATGGCTGGAATCTGCTGGTGGGGTCACTCGCCGCCAGTTTTGTCACCTGACGCACGCAGCCGGAACTGGGTTTCGCCATGAATTCTCAAATGGTATTGACCATGGGCCAAGAGGCGCTTTTCATGCTGCTCATGGTCTCTGCGCCGGTCTTGGGCACGGCGCTGCTGGTCGGCTTGCTGGTCAGCTTGTTTCAGGCGGTGACGCAGATTCACGAAGCGACCTTGGCCTTTGTGCCCAAGCTGATTGCGGTGGTCGTGGTGTTTGCGGTGGTCGGCCCTTGGATGCTGACCATGTTGGTGGAGTACATCCGGCGCATGATTGAAGCCATTCCTGGGTCGGTGGTCTAGCGGCGCGGCACCAGCGTGGTCACTTTCTCCGAGGCCCAGCTAGCGCAGTGGCTGTCCCCCTTTTTTTGGTCGTTTTTGCGGGTGCTCGCAGTGTTTACGGCGGCACCGGTTTTCTCGTCGCGGGCATTCCCGGTGCGTGCGCGTGTGGCGTTGGCGTTTTTGGTGGCATTGGCGTCCCAGGCCAGCCTGCCGGCGGCGCCCGTGATTGGTTTCAATGATCCTGGGGCGCTGGGCGCGGTGATCCAGCAAGTCGGCGTGGGGCTGGCAATCGGGTTTGCGGTGCGCGTGGTGTTTGCGGCGGTGGAACTGGCCGGCGAGGTGGTGGGCTTCCAGATGGGTTTGAACTTTGCTGCGTTTTTTGACCCCGCTATGAACGGTCAATCCAGCGCCGTAGCCCGCTTTTTCAACCACATCACGTCGCTGTTGTTTGTGGTGATGAACGGCCACCTGATGGTGCTGATGGCGGTGAACCGCAGTTTTGAGGCATTTCCAGTGGACCAGAATTTTTTGCAGGCGCTGTCCCAAATGAAGCTGCACACCTTGGGCACCGAGCTCTTTGCCAGCGCCTTGTGGATTGCGCTGCCCATGGTGGGTCTTTTGATGTTTACCAACCTGGCATTGGGGGTGGTGTCGCGGGTGGCGCCCCAGATGAACATTTTTGCGGTGGGCTTTCCCATTACCTTGGTGGTCGGCTTGCTTGGCATTGCGTTGACCTTGCCCATGCTGGACCAGCCCTTCATCGCGCTGATGGGCCGGGTCATCGACATCTTTGGCGGCGCGTGAGCCCGCCGTTCGCACGGGTTGTGGCCTAGACCAGGCCGTTGCGGATGGCGTAGACCGTGAGTTCGGCGTTGTTGCTGAGCTTGAGTTTTTCGAGCAGACGCGCGCGGTACACGCTGACGGTTTTGGGGCTGAGCATCAGCTCTTGTGCGATCGCAGAGAGTTTGCGCCCTGAGGCGATTTTCAAGAGGGTCTGCAGCTCACGCTCCGACAGGCTCGCGTGCAGGTTGTCGGCGCTGGGTTCGGACAGGTGGCTCACCAGCATTTCGGACACCGCAGGGGTTACATACTTGCGCCCGGTGGCGATGGTGCGCACGGCTTCGACCAGTTGGTTCGGGTCGCCCGCCTTGTTCAGGTAGCCGTGTGCTCCGGCGCGCAGGCAGCGGATGGCGTACTGGTCCTCGGCAAACATCGAAACGACCAACACCCGGACCTGAGAGTCTGACTCCTTGAGGCTGGAGAGCACTTCCAGGCCGCTGCGGCCGGGTAAGTTAATGTCCAAAATCAGTACATCGCAGGGCGCCTTGCGCAGCGCCTCGCGCACCTCGGCGTAGCTGGCTGCTTCGCCGGTGACCTGAATGTCTACCGCCTCGCACAGCGTGTCCCGGATGCCACGGCGCACCATAGCGTGGTCGTCGCAAAGAATGACTTTGATCATCGAAAGTCCGCCTCCAAGGTGTCCGCGTCACCGCACGCCAGTGGCACCGAGAGGATGACGGTGGTGCCCCGGTCGGCGCCGGTGATGATGTCCATCCAGCCGCCCACCACCTTGGCCCGCTCTTTGAGCCCGCGGATCCCGTAGGCGCCGGATTTCTGAAGTGCGTCGTTGGCAATGCCGGGCCCGTTGTCGGAAATCTCTAAGGTCAGCACGCCCTCGGCGTCAGAAAGTTCGATCTTGACTTCGCTGCAGTTGGCGTACTTGGAGATGTTGGTCAGTGCCTCCTGGGCGGTCCGGTAGGCGGTGAGTTCAATCGCCTTGGACGCTTGTAGGCGCTCGTGGTTGGCACGAAAACTGGTGCGCACCCCGGAGCGGCGTTGGAAGCTTTCAGCCAGCCATTCGATGGCCGGTACCAAGCCTTGGTCGAGGATGGCCGGGCGCAGATTCAGCATGATGCGTTGGCTCGCGCCGATTGCGTGTTGCAGCATGTCGCCCGCCGATGCCAAGTGGGATTGGACTTGTTCGGGTAGCGTTTGCCTAGCGATCCATGACAGGTCGAGTTTGACCGCAGCCAGGGAGCCGCCGATGTCATCGTGGATTTCGCGTGCGATGGCAGCACGCTCGCTCTCAATCGCGTTCTGCAGGTGCTGGGCAAACTGGGCCAGCCGCTGTTCTGACTGCGCCAACTCCAGTGCTGCTTGGGCTTGGGCCGCTTTGGCCTCGAACACCGCAATCGCGCGGTCCATTACGCGGCGTAGGTTGCGCACGTCGTCCTTGGGCAGGTAGTCACTGATGCCAAGCTGGATCGCCGCGACAGCCGCCGATTCGCCGATGGCGCCCGAAAGCAGGATAAATGGCGGACGGTGCGCCAAGTCCTTGAGCAAATCCCACGCATCCAGCGCGGTAAACCCTGGTAGCCGGTAATCTGCAACGATCAC
>JBIIZY010000199.1:0-5264 GCA_044346035.1 Rhodoferax sp.
GTCACGGCTTTGTTGCCCGCGACGACGGTGCGCCCGACATTTATCTGCCACCCAACGAGATGCGCGCCGTGCTGCACAAAGACCGCGTCAAGGTGCGTATTGTGCGCAGCGACCGCAAGGGCAGGCCTGAAGGGCGCGTGGTGGAGATTGTGGAACGCTCGAAGCAGCCCATCATTGGCCGCCTGCTGCACGAAAGCGGCGTGTGGCTGGTAGCACCCGAGGACAAGCGCTACGGGCAAGATGTATTGATTCCCAAGGGCGCCACCAGCGTGGCCAAGCCCGGGCAGGTGGTGGTGGTGGAGTTGGTAGAGCCCCCGGCCTTGTTTGGCCAACCGGTGGGGCGCATCAAGGAAGTGCTGGGGGAGGTGGACGACCCGGGCATGGAAATTGAGATTGCGGTGCGCAAGTACAGCGTTCCGCACGAGTTTTCCCAAGCGTGTGTGGCGCTTGCGCGCAGCTTGCCCGACAAGGTGCGCCCCCAAGACAAGGCGGGACGGGTTGATCTCACCGATGTGCCCTTGGTCACCATTGACGGAGAAGACGCACGTGACTTTGACGACGCCGTCTACTGCGAACCAGCCACCCGTGGTCGCGGCCGCTCGGCGGTGAAAGGTTGGCGCCTGCTGGTGGCCATTGCCGATGTCAGTCACTACGTGGAGACCGGGTCGGCCATCGATGTGGACGCCTACGACCGCGCCACCAGCGTCTACTTTCCGCGCCGCGTGATTCCGATGCTGCCCGAGAAGCTCTCCAACGGTCTGTGTTCGCTCAATCCGGAAGTCGAGCGCCTGTGCATGGTGTGCGACATGTTTGTCACCGAGGCCGGCGTGGTCGATGCCTACCAGTTCTACCCTGCGGTGATGTGGAGCCATGCGCGCTTTACCTACACCGAGGTGGCGGCCATTTTGGGCAACACCCGTGGGCCTGAAGCGGCCAAGCGCAAGGAGCGTGTGGGCGATCTGCTCAACCTGCACGGGGTGTTTCAGTCACTGCTCAAGTCCCGCCAACAGCGTGGCGCTGTCGACTTCGAGACCACCGAGACGCAAATTGTTTGCGACGAGAACGGGCGCATTGAAAAAATCATGCCACGCGTTCGCAACGTTGCCCACCGGGTGATTGAGGAAGCCATGCTGGCGGCCAATGTGTGTAGCGCGGACTTCATCGCACAGAGCAAACACCCCGGACTGTTTCGCGTCCACGAAGGGCCAACGCCTGAGAAGAAGGAGATCCTTCGCAACTACCTGCGCGCCGTTGGCTTGGGGCTGACCATCAGCGACGACCCGACGCCGGGTGAGTTCCAAGCGATCGCCGTGGCCACCAAGGACCGACCCGATGCGCAGCAAATTCACTCCATGCTGCTGCGTTCCATGCAACAGGCGATTTATACGCCCATCAACAGCGGGCACTTCGGCTTGGCATTTGATGCATACACCCATTTCACCAGCCCCATTCGCCGGTACCCGGATTTGTTGGTGCACCGGGTCATCAAGGCGGCACTAGACAAAGCCCGATACCAACTGCCGGCCCTGCCAACACCCGGCGAGGCGCACGCCAAGTTGTCACGCCGCCTGGAGAAAGGTTTGGCGGCAAAAGGCGCGAGCGCGTCCACCAAGGTGCGCAAGCCGACAGCCGAGGGTCTGGCGTGGCAGGCGGCGGGTCTGCATTGCAGCGCCAATGAGCGACGCGCCGACGAGGCCAGCCGCGATGTCGAAGCGTGGCTGAAGTGCAAGTACATGCGCGAGCACCTCGGTGAGGAATATGCCGGCGTGGTGACATCGGCTACGAGCTTCGGCTTGTTTGTCACCCTCGATGCGATGTACGTCGAAGGCCTGGTGCACATCACCGAACTCGGTGGCGAGTACTTCCGGTTTGACGAAGCGCGCCAAGAGCTGCGCGGCGAACGGACGGGAACGCGCTACGCAATTGGAACCCGGGTTCGCATCCAAGTCAGCCGGGTCGACCTGGATGGCCGCAAAATCGACTTTCGCTTGGTGCACGAGGGCGAGGGGCTGCTAGGCCGCACCCAAAATGAAAAGGACGCAGGCCGGGAGCCCAAGGTGCGCAAGCCAGCGCCCGAGCGCTTTGAAGCCGATGCCGGGCCACGCAATCCATCGCCGAGAAAGGCAGCCCGTGCGCGCAAAGGCAGTGAGCGGCCCGCCGCCACATCCAAAAAGGTAGCCCGCAAGCGCAAGTAGCGCCAGCGCCGCTTTCAACCTGGCGCGAATACTGCCGACCCAGCCGCTGGGCAGGTGCGTGCGGCCTGCGCTTAACGGAATGCAGGCGCACGCGCACGCTACCTGCGCTTGACGCTGTGCAGGTGCACGTGGCTTGCGCCGGCTTTTGCGTCTCTGGCGCGCAGGCGCTCAGGCTGGGCGGCCGAAGCGCAGGGGACTGAATGCGCTAGCGTCCAGCCCGGTAGTCCTGTTTCCAAGCAAGTCGGCGAGCAGGCGTGCACTGCCGCAGGCCATGCCCCATCCGTTGTGACCATGCCCCATGTTGAGGAACACGCCCGGCGCGTGCGTCGGACCGATCAAGGGCAGTCCATCACCGATGAACAGGCTCGATCCCGTCCAAGTCTGAACGCCTTCGCGCATGTTGGCTGCGCCGGGGAAGTGGGTGCTTAGTGCGTGGTACAGGGGGCGAAAACTTCTTTCGTCTTGGGCGACTGCGGGGCGACCCAGCGCCGCACCGCCGGTGACGCGGATGCGGTTGCCGATGCGCACCATCGTCACCTGCGTCGCGGCATCGACCACCGCGCTGCGCGGTCCGTTGAGTGGTTCACGCAAGTGCAGGCTGAGTGAGTGCCTGTGCACTACTGCACGCCGCGCCGCGGTGCGTGTCAAGCGCACGAAGCGGGTGGGGTCGTTGCCGCAGCAGACAACCACCCGGTCAAACGCCTGCGGCACAGCGTCGCCCTCCAATACAACGCTGGGTACAGCGCTGCCCGAAATGGTCTGGACCGCCGCCCCAAGGCGAAAGTCAACTCCCAGCGCCAGCGCTGCTTCTTTTAGTCGCTGTGCAAACTGCCTGCAGTTACCGACCGCGTCCTGCGGAAACTGAACCGCACTGTGCAGTGGCAAGGTGGCACTGAGCCCGGTTTCAATGGCGCGCGCCTCGTCCGGCGTCAAGGCTTTGAACGGCACGCCCAGGTGCTTGAGCGCTTCCAGTTGGGGTGCGAAACGTTGGGCATCGCGTTGACTGGACAACAAGACCAGCTGCCCGGAGCTGTGGTCGAACGTCAGATTGGTGCGCTGCACGGTGCTGTGCAAACGCACCAAGCTTGCTTCGAGTAGCGCATGCTTGGCAGCGAACGCGGCAAGAAATTCCTTTTTCGAGCGGGACTTGCTCCAGGCCAAGGACCAACGCAGGTCGTTGACCGACGTGGCCCCGCCCATGCGAACGCTCTGAAACAAGCGCCGCAGGTAGGTCAGCGCTCCACTGGGCCACTGCGGGTGGGACAGTGGTTGCACCAGGCTGGGCGCAAGCAGACCACCATTGGCAAAACTCGCGCCTTCCGCGACGCACGCGCCCTTCTCGAATACCGTTACGTGGTGTCCGTCCAGAGCCAATTCGTAGGCGGTGCTTATTCCCACAACGCCAGCACCGATCACTGCAATATTCATTCAAAGTCCATCAAACCAAAGGTGTCCTTACGCCGAAACTGAGCCCCAAAAGCTGTGCGCACGGGGCGGTTTGGGTTGTGCATGCAACCTGGGAGCAGCGCGGGGAGCGGCTTGGCATCCATGTTAAACTCGGGGGCTGTGCAGACGGTGCTTCGGGCGCTGTCCACAGTAAATCGCAAACCGGTCAAGCCAAGGTGTCGATGCCCCGCAAGTTTAGTGTGTGCGGGCATCGATTTGCGGACCGGATTTAAGACCTAACCTTTGGAGTTAAACATGGCAGTAACAATGCGTGAAATGCTGGAAGCCGGTGTCCACTTTGGACACCAAACGCGCTTCTGGAACCCAAAAATGGCACCGTTCATTTTTGGTCACCGCAACAAAATTCACATCATCAACCTGGAAAAATCGCTCCCGATGTTCCAGGACGCCGCCAAATTCGTGCGCCAGTTGGCAGCGCGGCGCGGCACGATTTTGATGGTGGGCACCAAGCGCCAAGCACGTGAAATTGTGGCAGCCGAAGCACAGCGCGCTGGAGTTCCTTTCGTTGACCAGCGTTGGTTGGGCGGCATGCTCACCAACTTCAAAACCGTAAAGACATCCATCAAGCGCCTCAAGGACATGAAGGTCCAGCAAGAGGCTGGCTTGGATGCCATGAGCAAAAAGGAGCAACTGATGTTTGCCCGTGAGCTTGAAAAGCTCGAAAAAGACATCGGCGGCATCCAAGACATGACCAGCTTGCCCGATGCGATTTTTGTGATCGATGTCGGCTACCACAAGATTGCAATCGCAGAAGCCCGCAAGTTGGGTATTCCGCTGATTGGTGTGGTGGATTCCAACCACTCGCCAGAGGGAATCGACTACGTGATCCCTGGCAACGACGACTCTTCCAAGGCGGTCACTTTGTACGCCCGTGGTATTGCCGACGCAATAATTGACGGTCGTGCCAATGCGGTGGATGACATGGTCAAGGCCGTCGCCGCTGAATCGGACGACGAATTTGTGGAAGTAAACGAAGCTGCAGCCTGACCGGGTGGCAGCTTAAAAACAGGGGCGCATTGCCCCTTTTTTTTAGTTAGCGCGTAACGAACTGAATACGGAGAGAGAAATGGCTGCAATCACTGCAAGTATGGTCGCCGAGCTGCGTGGCAAAACCGACGCACCAATGATGGAGTGCAAAAAGGCATTGACCGAGGCCGATGGCGACATGGCCAAGGCAGAAGAGTTGCTGCGTGTCAAGCTGGGCAGCAAAGCCGGCAAAGCCGCAGCACGGGTGACGGCGGAGGGCGTGGTGGTGGCCTGCATCGAAAACGGTGTGGGTGCCTTGCTCGAAGTGAACTGCGAAACCGATTTCGTGACCAAAAACGACAGCTTCGTTGCATTGGCCAACGCCGCAGTGCGTTTGATCGCCCAGCACAACCCCGCTGACGTGGCCGCTTTGGGTGCACTCGCCTACAGCCAAGACGGGTTTGGCCCTACGTTGGAAGACGTGCGCAAGGGTTTGATCGGGAAAATCGGCGAAAACATGTCGCTGCGCCGCTTCAAGCGTTTCGCGGGTGGCGCCAAACTGGCGTCCTATCTGCACGGAACCCGCATCGGTGTGGTGGTCGAGTTTGAGGGCGATGACGTGGCAGCCAAAGACGT
>JBIIZY010000200.1:0-5262 GCA_044346035.1 Rhodoferax sp.
CCACGCCGTGGTTGGTGGCGATGGTGGTAAGCAGGTCTGCAACGCTTTTCATGGAGGTGCCCTTGGACTTGATGTGGGATAGGAGGTGTCGATGCCGCCAAAGTGGATGCAGCCTGGTGACAGGCGGGCAGGGTGGGGGCAACGTAGCCCCGCGAATTTATGGGTGTGGAGAGCCCGCGTGTGTGGCTCTGTTCGAAGACGTGCATTCGCGATGCACGGATCGGCAAGCGCGTTAACTAGTGCGCGGTCTGCACCAATTGCATGGCCATGCGCTGGTGCCGCTCCAGCAGCGGGCCGAGCGCGCAGGTGGTGAGATGTCCCTGCCGCACAACCACCCGACCGTTGACGATGGCGTAGGTCGCTTGGGGACTGCTACAGAGCATCAAGGCGCCTACCGGGTCGTGTACTGCGCCGCCGGCAAAGCCCAGGGTGTTCAGGTCAAACAGCGCGAGGTCGGCGCACATGCCTACCGCGAGCGCGCCTATGTCCGTGCGGCCCAACACCTGTGCGCCGCCGCGTGTGGCGAGGCGCAGCACATCGCGCGCGGTCATTTCGGCGGGTCCGAGGTCGCAGCCAAAGAAGGTGCGGCCATTACGCACTTCGGGTGGCTGTATGGCGCGGCCCACGCGCGCCAGCAGCAAGGCGGTGCGGGCTTCGTTGACGAGGTGTGCGGCGTCGTTGCTGGCGCTGCCATCCACGCCCAGCCCAACGGGCACACCGGCATTGAGCATGCGACGCACCGGGGCGATGCCGCTGGCCAAGCGCATGTTGCTGCAAGGGCAATGGGCCACGCCGGTGCGGCTGGCGGCAAACAGGCTGATGCCTTCGTCGTCGAGCTTGACGCAGTGGGCATGCCACACATCGTGGCCCAGCCAGCCCAGGTCCTGGGCGTACTGCGCGGGTGTGCAGTTGAACTTCTCGCGCGAGTAGGCTACGTCGTGGTCGTTCTCTGCGAGGTGGGTGTGCAGGCGTACGCCGTGGCTGCGCGCCAGGGCGGCGGACTCGCGCATCAGGTCGCGGCTGACGCTAAAGGGAGAGCAGGGTGCCACCGCAATTTGGGTCATGGCACCCCAGTTGCGGTCGTGGTGGGCCTCGATCAGCCGTTGGGTGTCTTTGAGAATGAAGTCTTCGCGCTCCACTACCCGGTCTGGCGGCAGACCGCCTTGGCTTTGCCCCACGCTCATGCTGCCGCGTGTGGCAACAAACCGCATGCCAATCTCTTGTGCCGCGCCGATGCTGTCTTCGAGCCGCACGCCGTTGGGGTAGATGTAGAGGTGGTCGCTGCTGGTGGTGCAGCCCGACAACAGCAGCTCGGCCATGGCCACTTGGGTGGACACCTGCACCATCTCGGGTGTGAGCCCGGCCCACAGCGGGTACAGGCCGCGCAGCCAGCCAAACAGCTCGGCGTTTTGCACCTGCGGAATGGCCCGGGTGAGACTTTGGTACATGTGGTGGTGGGTGTTGACCAGTCCGGGTGTGACCAAGTGGCCCCGGGCGTCAATAACCTCATCGGCCTGCAAGGCCGATGGCGGCAGGTCGGCGGTGGCGCCCAGCCATTCAATCCGGTTGTCGCGCACCCACAGCGAGGCGTGCTTGAGCTCGCGCTGGGTGTCGTCTTGGGTGGCCAGCGTATCGGCGTTGTGGATGAGTAGCGTCGGCATTTTTTTTACACCTTGGGTGGGGATAAAAACCGTGGCCGAATCCTGCTGGATGCCCAGTGTGGTGCATCCCCAGGCGAGCGCCACGCTGCCGTGCATACCGGGCTGTGCTGCACAATCATAGCGTTCGCATTTGCGCCCCACGCTACCCCATGATTCCCACCGACAACGCCCACAGCCCCCCGGACCCGCATACCGCACCGCGCGAGTTTTTGCGCTACCTCTTTGGGGTGGCGGTGCGCCGGGCGCTGCCTTTGCACAACACGCAGGCCTACCTGCCGATGCCGCCCAGCGGCGGGCGCACCGTGGTGCTGGGCGCTGGCAAGGCAGCTGGCGCCATGGCCCATGCGGTAGAGGCTTTGTGGCCTGCGCAAGCGCCGCTAGAGGGTTTGGTGGTTACCCGCTACGGCCACACGCCGACGCGACCGGCTGGTGTCCACCCCCGCATTGAGGTGGTCGAGGCGGCCCACCCGGTGCCCGATGCAGCCGGATTGCACGCCGCCCAGCGCATCCTGGCCCGCACCCAGGGCCTGACCGAAGACGACCTGGTGCTGTGCCTGATTTCGGGTGGTGGCTCGTCCTTGCTGACCTTGCCCGCAGACGGATTGGACTTGCAGGACAAGCAGCGCATCAACCAAGCCCTGTTGGCCAGTGGCGCGCACATCGGTGAGATGAACTGTGTGCGCAAACACCTCTCGGCCATCAAGGGCGGGCGGCTGGCGGCGGCCTGCGCCCCGGCGCGGGTGGTGACGCTGCTGATCAGCGATGTGCCTGGCGACCAGCCTTCGGTGATAGCCAGCGGCCCCACCGTACCCGACCCCAGCACTTGCGCCGACGCCCTGGACATTTTGCGGCGCTACGGTATTGCGCTGCCGGCTGCTGTGGCAGACCAGCTGGCCCGCGGTGTGTTGGAAACCCCCAAGCCCGGCGACGTGGTGTTTGCGCGCAACCAAGTCCACCTGATTGCCACGCCGCAGCAGTCGCTGCAGGCCGCGGCCGATGCGGCCCGTGCCGCCGGTCTGGCGGCCTATGTGCTCAGTGACGCGATGGAGGGCGAGTCGCGCGAGGTCAGCAAAGTCCACGCGGCCCTGGCCCGCGCTGTTGCGCAGACCGGGCAGCCGTTTGCGCGGCCCTGCGTCATTCTGAGCGGGGGCGAGACCACGGTGACGCTGCGGCCCTTGCCCGCTGGCGCCGCCAAGGGGCGCGGCGGGCGGGCCGGTGAGTTTTGTCTGGGTTTGGTGCAGGCACTGCAAGGCCAAGCGGGTGTGTGGGCGCTGGCTGCTGACACCGACGGGATCGATGGTGTGGAGGACAACGCGGGTGCCTTCGTGCAGCCCGACTCCCTCCTGCGCGCACAGGCCCAGGGCGCCAAGGTGGCCGACTACCTGGACCGCAACGACGCCTATGGCTACTTCGAGGCCTTGGGCGACTTGCTGGTTACTGGACCCACCCACACCAACGTGAACGATTTTCGCGCCGTGTTGGTGCTGTGATTTGCGTGTCGGGCGCGTGCTGTTGCGCGTTGCGCAGTGTGTACGCAGCGACCAAAGTTTGATCTTCCTCAATGCCTGCGGTGCTGCGGCGCGGCACAGTGCCAGCCATGCTTGCCGCCCATCACGCGTTGCTTTGCGCCTACCCCTTGGAGGCTGTGGCCGCTGGCTCGGTGCTGCTACGCCGGGCGGTGCGCCCCGTTTGCGCGGTGTTTTTGGAGTCGGGCCGCGTGGTGTTGGGTGTCGCGCAGGGCCCACTGGCGGCTGGCTGCGCTGCGCCTTTGGACCACCAGCTCGGCGTGGTGCAAGGCCCTTGCTGGCTGGAGGTCAACGCTGCCGTGCTGGGCTTGCCCAGCGCAGTCGACGGTGTGGCCGAAACCGACCTTGCGCTGCGGCGCATACCCCTTGATGAGTTCCAAGCACAGTTGGCCCGGTCTGCGCCCTGGATGCGGATGGTGTTGACCGACATGGCCTGCGCCTACCGCCGACAGGCCGAGCTGGCGGTTAGTCGCTTGGCTAAAGACGCCGAGGCGAGGTTTGCGGAATGGTTGCTCCGCCAGTCGGGCTCCAGCCATTTGGGCCAGCTTGCGGTGCACTTGCAGCAACCCAAGCGCTTGATTGCTGCCCAATTGGGCATCGCGCCGGAAACCCTCTCGCGCGTGCTACGCCACCTGCGCGACCGCAGCCTGATCAGCGGATCTGGCCGGGTGGTGAACTTGGTAGACCCCATCGGCCTGCGTTCCCTGGCGGGCGTCTAACCCGCCGCCGGGCAGCGCCCCGGTAGCGACTGCCGTGGCGTTTGTTGCGGCGGTTGGTGTGACGTTTGCTGCGGCCAAGAGAACTTGTGTGCATCCAGCGGGACAGGCATCCCGTTACTGGGCTTCGTCGCAGTTCCATTCATGCACCGAGCCCTGTCCATGCACAACCCTACCCATGCCTTTCTTGCACACCACAACTTTTTTGCCCTGGCCTGTGCCAAGCACGCCAGCGCCTACACCTGGGCACAGGCCCTTGGCCGGGTGCTCGCAGCGGCGCTTGTGGCATCGCTCGCGGCCTGCGGGGGTGGCGGTGGAAGTAGTGCGTATGGCGGAGGAAGTGGTGGTGCAGCGGGCGCGGGTGGCAGCGAGGGCGCCACTCCTGCGCCCTTGGCGGCCGTCATCCCCAGCC
This sequence comes from Rhodoferax sp., assembly GCA_044346035.1. Classification (GTDB taxonomy): domain Bacteria; phylum Pseudomonadota; class Gammaproteobacteria; order Burkholderiales; family Burkholderiaceae_C; genus Allorhodoferax. Next base: position 4,316 of record JBIIZY010000200.1, read on the forward strand.
TGGACTTTTCTGTGCAATCTGCCGAGTTGTCTTGGCCGGCAGTGGAGGGGGCGTCGGTTTACAAGGTGTACCAAACGGTTGCCGGTCAACAGGTGCAAGTGGCAAGCACCATAACCCCCAGCGCCCGCCTTGCGCTACCTGTTCGCGATGCGCAGAGTGCGCAGTACGCCGTGCAAGCCTGCCGTGGCACCGAGTCCAGCCCGGATGGCTGCGGTCCGCTGGCGAACCCGGTGTCGGTGAAAGACCATGTGGAGGCACTCAACGCCCGCGCCGTGGGCTATTTCAAGGCGTCCCAAACTGCAGCAGATGCGCAGTTTGGTAGCGCCGTCGCCTTGTCGGCCGACGGTTCCACGCTGGCCGTGGGCGCACCCGGCGATCCCACTGCACCCGACGGTATCGTGCATTCGGTTGCGGATGGTGGTGGTGCGTTCGGCGTGGTCTACATCTTTGCCAAAGATGGGAACGGCTGGCGGCAAACGCAGGTGGTGCACGCGTCGGATGCGCTAGATGGTGACCGCTTCGGCGCGGCGGTGGCACTGTCGGCAGATGGCACCACCTTGGCCGTGGGCGCACCGCTTGAAATCAGCGTAGGGCGTGGCGTCAACGCGGACAACAACTTCAACTTTAACGACGGTCCGCGCATCGGCGCGGTGTACGTGTACACCCGAAAGTTGGGTGTTTTCACGGACGAGGTGTATCTCAAAGGCAGTGGCTTTACGAGCGCCGCGACCCAAGCGCTTGCTGGCACCGGCATGCAATTTGGTACTGCGCTGGCGCTGTCGTCGGATGGCGACACGCTGGCGGTTGGCGCGGTGCTGGAGAGTACGTCCGGCGCAGGCCCCAACCGAAGCGCCAGCCGGTCCAAGCAACTCAGTGGTGCAGCCTTCGTTTTTGCGCGCAGAGAAGGGCAGTGGCGCGAGCAGTCGCTGATCAAGGCATTGAACCCC
>JBIIZY010000039.1:0-17631 GCA_044346035.1 Rhodoferax sp.
CAGTTGCCCTACGGTTTGCAAAAGCGCGTAGACCTGGGCCGCGCGCTGGCCATGGAGCCGCAGGTGCTGCTGCTCGATGAGCCCATGGCCGGCATGAACGTCGAAGAAAAACAAGACATGTGCCGCTTTGTGCTCGACGTGAATGACGAGTTCGGAACCACGGTGGTGCTGATCGAGCACGACATGGGCGTGGTGATGGACATTTCTGACCGGGTGGTGGTGCTGGACTACGGCAAAAAAATAGGCGACGGCACCCCCGACGAAGTGCGCAACAACCCCGACGTGATCAGCGCGTACCTGGGCACCTCACATTAGGAATTCAGACCATGGCTTTCTTTTTGGAAACTTTGCTGGGCGGCCTGATGGCCGGCATGCTGTATTCGTTGGTGGCGCTGGGCTTTGTGCTGATCTTCAAGGCCTCTGGCGTGTTCAACTTTGCGCAAGGTGCGATGGTGCTGTTTGCCGCCTTGGCGATGGCCCGGTTTGCAGAGTGGATTCCCACGGTGCTGGGCATTGCCGACCCGTTGCTGGCCAATGTACTGGCCTTCATTGGCGCGGGGCTGTTGATGTTCGTCGTGGCCTGGGTGATTGAACGCCTGGTGCTGCGCCACCTGGTCAATCAAGAGGGCGCCACCTTGCTGATGGCCACCTTGGGCATCGCCTATTTCATGGAAGGTTTAGGGCAGACGCTGTTCGGCAGCAGTGCGTACAAGATTGACATTGGCATGCCCAAGGAGCCCGTGATGATTTTGCAGAGCACCTTCGAGGGCGGGCTGCTCATTAACCAAGAGGATTTTTACGCCGCGCTGATTGCCGCCGCACTGGTTGCCTTGCTGAGTGTTTTTTTCCAAAAGACCTCGACGGGCCGGGCGCTGCGGGCCGTGGCCGATGACCACCAGGCAGCGCAGTCCATTGGTATTCCGCTGAACCGCATTTGGGTCATTGTGTGGTGTGTGGCAGGCGTGGTTGCATTGGTGGCGGGGATGATTTGGGGCAGCAAGCTGGGCGTGCAGTTTTCACTCACCACGGTTGCGCTGCGTGCGTTGCCCGTGGTGATTTTGGGCGGCTTGACCTCGGTGCCCGGTGCCATCGTGGGTGGCTTGATTATTGGTGTGGGTGAGAAGCTGTCGGAGGTTTACCTGGGGCCATTTGTGGGCGGTGGCATTGAGATCTGGTTTGCCTACGTGTTGGCCTTGGGATTTTTGCTGGTACGTCCCCAAGGTTTGTTCGGCGAAAAGATCATCGACCGTGTTTGAGGATTAAGACATGTTCTACAGGGAAAACGGCCAATTCAAAACGACCTACCGGGCGGATCAACAAATCCTCCCGATTGCGCAAGACCGTATTGCCATGGGTCTGTTGTTGATCGGGGCGTTTGTCATCGTGCCAAGCCTGGTCAGCGACTACATGTTTCGCGCCATCTTGATTCCGTTTCTCATCTTGTCCTTGGCTGCGATTGGGGTGAATATTTTGGTGGGCTACTGCGGCCAAATATCGCTGGGCTCGGGGGCATTTATGGCGGTTGGCGCGTACGCCGCGTACAACTTCCAGGTGCGTGTGGAAGGTATGCCCTTGTTGGGTTCGCTGTTGATGGGCGGTCTGTGCGCCACGACGTTTGGCATCCTGTTTGGCCTGCCGAGCCTGCGTGTCAAGGGGCTGTACCTCGCGGTTGCCACGCTGGCGGCCCAGTTTTTTGCAGACTGGATGTTTCTGCGAATCTCGTGGTTTACCAACAACTCCACGTCCGGCTCGGTAGCAGTGTCCAACCTTCAGGTGTTTGGGATTCCTATTGATTCGCCGATGTCCAAGTACCTTTTCTGCCTGTCGGTTCTGGTGGTGATTGCCTTGCTGGCCAAAAACCTGGTCCGTGGTGCAGTGGGCCGCGAATGGATGGCTATACGCGACATGGACGTTGCTGCTGCGGTGATTGGCATTCGTCCCATGTATGCCAAGTTGAGCGCCTTTGCGGTGAGCTCATTTATCGTTGGCGTGGCCGGGGCGCTGTGGGGCTTTGTTTACCTGGGCTCCTGGGAAACGGCTGCATTTAACGTGGACTTGTCGTTCCGTTTGTTGTTCATGGTGATCATTGGTGGCTTGGGCTCCATCATGGGCAGTTTCTTTGGTGCCGCATTCATTGTGGTTCTGCCGATCGTCCTGAATCTGTCGTTGCCCGTGGTGGCGGGACTGTTTGGCTTCGAGATTTCAACTGCTGGCATTGCACATGCCGAGCTCATGGTGTTTGGTGGCTTGATTGTGTGGTTTTTGATTGTGGAGCCGCACGGCCTGGCCAAGCTGTGGTCGATCGGCAAGCAAAAGATGAGGCTTTGGCCGTTTCCGCATTGATGTAGTTCCCCGTTTTCCCGCGCACCCTCGTACTTCAACATTTATTCATAGGAGAGACAAATGAAGTTTCGCAAAATTGTTTCCGCCACTGCTTTGGTGGTAGCCGGTTCATCGGCATTGTTTTCTGGCGCCGCCTTTGCGCAGGCCAAGGAGCAGTTCTTCCCGGTCTTGTCCGGGCGCACCGGTCCGGTAGCTCCCAATGCAACCCCCTGGGCCAACGGGCACAACGACTACATGAAGCTGGTCAATGCGCGCGGTGGCATCAACGGCGTCAAGACCTTGGTCGAGGAATGTGAGACCGCCTACGCCACGGACCGCGGGGTTGAGTGCTACGAGCGCCTCAAGGGAAAACACGGCGGGGCAACGGTCTTCCAGCCGCTCTCCACGGGTATCACTTTTGCCCTGACCGAGAAAATTCCCGCCGACAAGATTCCCATGATTACTTCGGGTTACGGGCGCAGTGACTCAGCCGACGGTGGAGTATTCAAGTGGAACTTCCCGCTGATTGGTCACTACTGGGTGGCCGGCGATACCCTTTTGCAGCACATTGCCAAAAAAGAAGGTGGATGGGACAAGCTCAAAGGCAAGAAGATTGCTGTCGTCTACCACGACAGTGCATTTGGAAAAGAGCTTCTGCCCATCATGCAAGAGCGCGCGGCAACCCATGACTTTTCCCTGCAACTCCTGCCGGTGCCAGCGCCCGGTGTGGAGCAAAAGGCCATTTGGCTCCAGATTCGCCAGCAAAGACCCGACTTCGTTGTGATGCAAACCTGGGGTGTGATGACTCCCACCGCCATCAAGGAGGCGGTTGCCACGGGTTATCCCCGCGAGAAAATGTTTGGCACCTGGTGGTCTGGCGCAGAGCCGGATCTGAAAGACATTGGTGAGAGCGCCAAGGGCTACAGCGCGGTGATGATGCAGCACGGCTCCGAGAAAGACTCGGCGGTCGTGAAAGAAATCCTGGAGAAAGTACACGCCAAAGGCCAAGGCACGGGCCCCAAGGAAGAAGTCGGTGATGTGCTCTACATGCGCGGGGTGGTGGGTGCCATGCTGGCGACCGAAGGCGTGCGGGCGGCGCAAGAACGGTTTGGCAAGGGGAAAGTCATGACCGGTGAGCAAGCGCGCTGGGGCTACGAGAACCTGAACCTGACCCAAGCCAAGCTCGATAGCTTGGGCTTCAAAAATGTGATGCGCCCGGTTTCCACCAGCTGCGTCGATCACATGGGATCGGCTTGGACACGCGTGCACACCTGGGACGGCAAGAAGTTTGTCTGGGCGTCTGACTGGTTGCAGGCAGACGAGCAAATCATTCGTCCTTTGGTTAAGGCCTCTGCTGACAAATATGCCGCAGAGAAAAAGCTAAGCCGCCGTACCCCTGCTGATTGCCAAAGCTAAACAAGGCCCGCAGGTCTGGCCATGCCAGACCTGCGGTTTTGTTGTGGTGGGTGGCTTGTTTCGTGGCCTACCGTCCAAATCAAAGATTCGCGCTGCGGGTCTTTCATTTGGTCTCTATGGAAACCGTTCTATGAGTGAAGCTAAAAACATTGTTCTCAACGTCAACGGCATCGAGGTCATCTACAACCACGTCATTTTGGTGCTCAAGGGCGTCTCCTTGCTGGTACCAGAGGGCGGCATCGTGGCGATTTTGGGAGGCAACGGTGCGGGCAAGACCACCACCTTGCGGGCGGTCTCCAACCTGCTGGCGGGCGAGCGCGGCGCGGTCACCAAGGGTTCCATCGAGCTGCGCGGTGAGCGCATCGAAAACCTCTCGCCTGCCGACCTGGTGCAGCGCGGTGTGGTGCAGGTCATGGAAGGGCGCCACTGTTTCGCCCACCTCACCATCGAAGAGAACTTGCTGACCGGCGGCTACACCCGCAAAAGCAAGTCCGAGGTGGCTGCCAACCTGGAAAAGGTGTACAGCTACTTTCCGCGCCTCAAAACCCGCCGCACCAGCCAGGCCGCCTACACCTCGGGTGGCGAGCAGCAAATGTGCGCGATTGGCCGGGCGCTGATGGCCAGCCCCAGCATGGTGCTGCTCGATGAGCCGTCCATGGGCTTGGCGCCGCAAATCGTTGAAGAAGTTTTTGAGATCGTCAAAGACCTCAACACCAAAGAAAAAGTCACGTTCTTGCTGGCCGAGCAGAACACCAACATGGCGCTGAAGTACGCGGATTACGGCTACATCATGGAGTCCGGCCGGGTGGTGATGGACGGTGCTGCCGCCGATTTGCGCACCAACGAGGACGTGAAGGAGTTTTACCTTGGCATGGGTGGCGGCGAGCGCAAGAGCTTCAAAGATGTCAAAAGCTACAAGCGCCGCAAGCGCTGGCTGGCATAGCACACCCCGTCCGGGCATGAATGTGTACACCCCCCGTCTTGGCGCACTGCGTGCCGGCTGTTCCCCTTGCAGGGGCAACACCAGCGGTCCGGCGAAGCCAGTTCCGCGGTGTTTCTGGAAGGGTGGCCCGCTGGGCGTTGCCACCCCGGCATTTTTGAATTGAGGAGATCGCACGGTGGCCCATTTTTTTGATGCGTTGGAAACGCGTGCGCCTGCCCAGCGCGAAGCCCAGTTGCTGGCGGCCTTGCCGGGGCAGGTGGCACATGCAAAACGGTCTTCGGCTGCATTTGCTTCCCTGCTGGCTGGTACCGATCCCTTGCAGATCACCAGCCGCGCAGCCTTGGCGCAGTTGCCGGTGGTGCGCAAGTCCGAGCTGCAAGATATGCAGCAGGCCGCACGGGCCCAGGCTGGGGGCGCAAGTGCACCGGGCCATGTGTTTGGGGGCTTTAGCGCCATTGGCTATGGCGCCTCCATGCCACGGGTGTTCGCCAGCCCCGGCCCGATTTACGAGCCCGAGGGCACCGCCAAAGACTACTGGCGTATGGCCCGGGCGATTTTTGCAGCCGGGTTTCGCGGTGGTGAGTTGATTCACAACTGTTTTAGCTACCACTTTGTTCCCGCCGGCTCCATGATGGAAACGGGTGCCCATGCACTGGGCTGCACCGTGTTTCCCGGCGGCACCGGCCAGACCGAACAGCAAGTGCAGGCCATGCGCGAGCTGCAACCCGCAGGCTACATCGGCACCCCTAGTTTTCTGAAAATCATTTTGGAGAAGGCCGCAGAGATGGGCGTGGCGCTGCCCTCGGTAACGAAGGCGATGTTTGGCGGCGAGGCCTACCCGCCGTCGCTGCGCGACTGGTTCATGGCCCATGGCGTCCAAGGCTACCAGTGCTATGCCACCGCCGACCTGGGGCTGATTGCCTACGAAACCGCGGCGCGTGAGGGCTTGGTGCTGGACGAAGGCGTTTTGGTGGAGATCGTGCGGCCGGGCACCGGTGACCCGGTGGCCTTGGGCGAGGTGGGCGAGGTGGTGGTGACCACCTTCAATCCAGACTACCCGCTCATTCGGTTCGGCACCGGCGACCTGTCAGCCATCTTGCCGGGGCCGTGTCCGAGTGGGCGCACCAACGTGCGCATCAAGGGTTGGATGGGACGGGCCGACCAGACCACCAAAATCCGCGGCATGTTTGTGCACGCCAAGCAGGTGGACGCCATCGTTAAACGTTTCCCCGAGGTGCTGCGCGCCCGTCTGGTGGTGAGTGGCGAGATGGCCAACGACACCATGACGCTGCAGGTGGAGACCGCAACGCCCGCCGCAGTGACAGGCGCAGCGCTGGTGGCGCGCATTGGCGAGGCCATTCGCGATGTCACCAAGTTGCGCGGTGATGTGTCCATCGTCCAAGCGGGCACCTTGCCCAACGATGGCAAGGTCATCGAGGACGCCCGCAGCTACCGTTAGCCTCCCCTTCCAAGGGCCTTCGCCAAATGCCTGCGCGCAAGAGGGCTTTAGGGCGTCATGGGCCTAAGTAGAAATCGGGATGGCGCTGGGATGGCATGGCGATAGACTGCGCCATTTAACCTCCCACACGGAACTTCCATGAAAAAATTGCTTGCAGTTGCAGCCGCGGTAACGTCCCTGTTTGCGCATGCGCAGACCTTTCCCTCCAAGCCGGTCACTATCGTGGTGCCCTTTGCCGCAGGCGGCCCGACGGACCGTGTGGCGCGTGACCTCGGCGAGGCGCTGCGCAAGCCGCTCAATGGTGCCACCATCATCATCGAGAACGTCGCCGGTGCTGGCAGCTCCATCGGTACCAACAAGGTGGCCAAGGCAGCGCCCGATGGTTACACCTTGCTGCTCAACCACATCGGCATGTCCACCATGCCTGCGCTGTACCGCACCTTGCCCTTCAAAGTGGAAACCGATTTTGAATACCTGGGCATGGTTAACGATGTTCCCATGACTTTGGTTGGTCGCCCCACCTTGCCCGCCAAGAACTTCACCGAGCTGACTACCTGGTTGGGTCAAAACAAGGGCAAGATCAACCTGGGCAATGCCGGTCTGGGCGCTGCCTCCCACCTGTGCGGTTTGCTGTTCCAGTCGGCCATGAAGATTGACATGACCACCGTGCCCTACAAAGGTACCGGCCCTGCCATGACGGACTTGATGGGTGGCCAGATCGACCTGATGTGCGACCAAAGCACCAACACCAGCCAACAGATTGAAGGCAAGAAGGTGACTGGCTACGCGGTGACCACCGCCAAGCGCTTGACCACACCGGCCTTGAAAGACCTGCCCACACTGCAAGAGTCGGGCATGAAAGGCTTTGAAGTCACCATTTGGCACGGCCTGTACGCTCCCAAGGGAACCCCGGCGGATGTGACGTCTGCCCTCAACACCGCTTTGAGGGCGGCATTGAAGGACCCTGAGTTCATCAAGAAGCAAGAAGCCCTGGGCGCCTTGGTGGTGACCGACAAGCGCATCGAGCCGGCCGAGCACAAGAAGTTTGTGGCCGCCGAGATCGCCAAGTGGGGCCCGATCATCAAGGCCGCAGGCGAGTACGCAGACTGAGTTTCTGCGCAGACTGGACGAAGTCTGGGGCTAGGCGCCCCAGACGATTTCCTTGTGCGCTTGGTGGCAGCGCTCCAGCATGGCAAGCATGGGGAGCGCGCGTTGTTTGAGTGAAACTCCGTCGAACACCGGGGCCGGTGTGCCTGCCGCCAAGGCATCCAAAACCAGCTGCGCCCGTTGCTGTTCTTCTTGGGCCACCGCCTGTTGCAGTGCACGTATTGCGGCAGGCATTTCTTCTGGCAGCAAGATGCCCTGGTCGCTGTTGTCGCCGTAGTCTTTACCCATCAGGGCAACCAGTTGGCGGCCGTTGGGGCCGAGCATGATGAGGTCCGGCGCGGCAGGCGATTTGAATTTGTACATGGTCTTGCAAGGAGAGGTGGATGGCGAATCTTCACATAGTCCGCGAACATGCCTTGGGAATGGCGGCAGCGCGCAAGCTGGCGTTCTCCTGGGCTGAACAGGTGGAGGCCGAATTTGGTATGGCCTGCACCTACGAAGAAAGCAAGGCCCATGACATTGTGCGATTTGAGCGCACTGGCATCAGCGGCACGCTCGATGTCACCAAGGACCGTTTTGAGTTGAACGCGACACTGGGTTTTTTGCTGGGGGCGTTCAAGGAAAAAATCGAGCAAGAAATCGTGAAAAACCTCGATCAGCTGCTTGCCCCCACTGCAGCGACCAAGCCCGCGCGAAAAAAAACCTCTGGCTAAGGGCGCGGTTTCCAAGCGTGGGCCGGGTTGTGGCTTGACGCATTACGCCATTGCACAGGGCGCTCCACATTGCGCCTTGGAACAGGGCGTTGAACTTGGCTGCGCGCCCTGCTGCAAGGCGGCGGTCAGCGAAACCGCTCAGCGCAGCGACTCAATCAAGGCGATGTACTGCTCCATTGCGGCGTTCTGGTCGGTGCCTTTGAAGCCCGCCCAGGCTTCCCATTTGGCGCGCCCCACCATGTCAGAAAAGCCTGGCTTCTTTTCGGCGTTGTCGCCCACGGTGGCTTGCTTGTAAAGCGCGTAGATCTTGAGCAGGGTGCTGTTGTCCGGACGCTCGCTGAGCGATTTGGAGTTGGCAACGGCGTCTTCAAATTTGGCTTTCAGGTCCGACATGGTGTTTCCAGTTCAGGGTGGTGGGGTGGGGTTTTGCCCGTATCTTACGTTGCGATTTCACTGCACAATCATTTTCAAATCTGCCTTGTGCGGCAGATGGGAGAACAGACCTTATGGTGACCCGCATCCGGCCGCAGTCGGCCACGCGCACAGCGCAAAAGCAAGTGATTCGTGCGGTGACTGGCACGCTGGGATTGCACGGCGAACGCATGAGCAAAGTCGACACCGCTTGGCTGCGCATGGACTCACCCAGCAACCTGATGATGATTGTGGGCGTGTGGGTCATTCGCCCCGGCGTGAGCTACGCCGACCTGGCGCAGCGCCTTGAAGAGCGTTTGCTGAAGTACCCCCGCTTTGTACAGCGCGCTGTGGAAGACGCCGCCGGCGCTACCTGGGTGCGCGACGAAAACTTCGACATCGCGCACCACCTGGTCCCCACCACCTTGCCGACCACCGATCCCGCTGCCCAACAAACGGCCTTGCAAGACCGGTTGGCCGATCTGTGCATGCAGCCCCTGGACCGCAAGCGCCCCCTGTGGCAGTTTCATTTGGTGCAGGACTACCAAGGTGGCAGCGCCCTCATGGTGCGCATTCACCACTGCATTGCAGACGGAATCGCGCTGATTTCGGTCATGCAATCCTTGGTCGATGGCGGTTCCCCACCGCCCCAGCGCCGACCCGGCGCTGCCCAGGCTGACGGCCCCCAGGAATGGTTGATTGACCACCTGCTCAAACCCCTGACCCAGTTTGCCGTGACGGCGGTGGACAAAGCGGGCGATGGTGCGGTGCGCTCGTTGGGCGCATTGATGGCACCGCAAAAAAGTGTGGAATCGGGCTTGGCCGGTTCGGTGGATGTAGCCAAGCTGGCCTACCAGGTGGTGACCGACTTGGCGGCGCTGGCCCTGATGGAGGACGATTCGCCCACCGCCCTCAAAGGCGCTCCTGGCACGCGCAAGCGGGTGGCATGGTGTGCGCCCTTGCCGCTGGCTGACGTGAAGGCGGTAGGGCGGGCTTTGAATTGCTCGGTCAACGATGTGTTGCTGGCCTGCGTGGCCGGCGCCCTCGGCGGGTACCTACAGGCGCGCGGCGATGCGGTGCGGGGCAAGAACATCCGGGCGATGGTGCCAGTCAACTTGCGCCCGCTTGAGCAGGCCTACAAGTTGGGCAACCACTTTGGGCTGGCCCCGCTCACATTGCCCATTGGGTTGGACAACCCGGTTGAGCGGGTCTACGAGGTGCGCCACCGCATGCGCAGCCTCAAAGGCAGTACACAGCCCTTGCTCACATTCGGTCTGCTGGCAGTGGCCGGTTTGTTGATCAAGCCTGCGCAAGATGCCATGCTGGGGCTTTTTTCCAAAAAAACCACCGCGGTGATGACCAATGTGCCGGGCTCCACCGCCAAGCAAAAGCTGTGCGGCTCGACCATTGAAGAAACCCTGTTCTGGGTGCCGCAAAGCGGCTCGGTGGGTTTGGGTGTTTCGATTCTGAGCTACGGCGGTGGCGTGCAGTTTGGCATCGTGGCCGACACCACTTTGTGCCCGGAGCCGCAGCACATCATTGACCTGTTTGCGCCGGAATTCGAGAAGCTGACTTGGACCGCGCTGATGTTGCCGTGGGGCGAGCCAGAGGCCTGAGCCGCAGGCCCGCGGGTGCGCCGCAGGCCTAGGGTGCTTTGCCGTAGGCCGCCACCAGGCCGAGCAGGTGTTCACGTTGCTGTGCAGCCAAATAGGGCACCAAAAGATTGAGCACATGGTGGGCGCCGCGCAGCATTGCGCCTTGTGCACTTTCGGGCTCCAGCGCGTGGCGCGGATTGCCTACGTACTCAAAGCTCAGCCAGTAGGTGAGTACCACCACCATGCTGGTTGCGGTGGGCTCCAGCTCGCGCGCATCGATCCGCAAAGCGCCGCAACGGTGCATGCTGTCCAGCAGGGCTTTGACGGAGCGTGTTTTGTTGCGCAAGACGGACTGGAAGTGCGTCTCAAGTCGGCGGTTTTTGCTCAGCAGGTCGTTGAGGTCGCGGTACAAAAAGCGGTATTGCCAGATCAGCTCAAACAGGGAGTGGAGAAAGAACCAGGCGTCTTCCACGTCCCGCACGTTGTCGCTGGCATTGAGCAGCACATTGAGCGCGGTCTCGTAGCGGTTGAACAGGGCGTTGATCAGCTCGTCTTTGGCCGGGTAGTGGTAGTACAGGTTGCCTGGGCTGATGCGCATCTCCGCCGAGATCAAGGTGGTGGAGACGTTGGGTTCGCCGAAACGGTTGAAGAGCGCCAGGCTCACCTCCAGAATCCGTTCGGCGGTACGCCGTGGTGCCTTTTTTTCGGCCATGGTTAAGCGCCTTGGCCGCGCTGGGCGGGTGTTTCTACCAAGGTCGTCAAGCGCTTGAGTGTGCCGTGCAGCGTGTCCACTGCCCGCGCAGGCTGCAGATCGTTGCCGTTGCTGCCTTTCTTGGCGCGCCGTAACGCAGTTGCCGGAGCGTCGTCGATCAGGTGCCGGTGCGGGTCGGACAAGGCGGTCTGGTTTAAGGCGATGCCGTGGCGTGCGAATTTCTCCGACAGTTGCAGGGCGTCGGTGCGCAGCAGTTGACGGGTTTGTTGGTACGCGTGTTCTGCCAACTGGCGCCGCTGGGCGTAGCTAAAGGTGTTGGCAAGGTAGAGCGCGGGGTCGTGGTGGTCGGGCTCGAACAGGACGATATCGGTGTGGGGGTAGGCGTGCTCGTAATGCTTCATGCCAAGCTCCATGCGCGAGTGGATCATGGAGCGGAAGGTTTGGCTCAGTACCGCGGGCAATCCGCCTTCGGCAATCTTTGGAATGCTGCCACGCCGGCTGCCGGTGGCATGAAACGGAACCAGCGGGTTGAGGCACAGCAGCAAATCCACGCCCGCGTCCAGCGCCACGGATGCGTGCATGGTTTTGATGAGTGCGCCGTCCACGTACAACTCGCCGTCAATGTCGACCGGAGGAAACAGGCCGGGCAAAGCGGCGCTGGCCTGCACTGCCTTGGAGATGGGGACATGGTCCCAGCCCGGTCTGCCAAACGGCGCTGCGCGGGCGCTGTCGAGGTGGGTGGCCACCAGTGTGAGTTGGGTTGGGAGCTGGCGAAAATCATTGGTGCGTCCAGCGCTGCCAAACAGCCGACTCAGGTGCGCGTCAATGTAGTGGTTGCTAAACAGGCCGGTCGGCATCGCGCCGGCCAAATGCTCCAAGGCATTCAGTGCTGTCTTTTGGCCCAGCGCCAACTGCCACAGCGCCGAGCCCAAGAGCCACGGCAGCTTGGCGCTGCGCTGCAGATACTCCAGGTACGCTGGGTGCATCAACCACGAGGGATCGAAGGCGTCGGGGTCGGTGGGTGAGTTTTCTATGAACGATGCGCACAGCGCGCGCGGGGGGATGCCGTTGGCCAAGGCCGCTGCAATGAAGCCTCCAGCGGACACACCTACATAGTGGTCTAGCCGGTTGAAATCGATGCCCAGCAAGGACTCTTCGAGCGCGCACATGGCGCCCACCTCGTAGATGGCACCCAGGGGGCCGCCACCAGCGACCGCCAGCGCAATCTTTGGTTTTGCTTGGGCTTTCATGGCGACACAGTGTAGGCCCGGCGGCAGCCTGCGGGTGTTGCTATGCAGCAATGAAAAAGGCGCCAAAGCGCCTTCTCATTGGGGCTGCTGGTGCGCTCAGCCGGCACGGGTGGCGTTGACGGGCGCTGGCTTGCTGGCCTTGCGTGCCGGTGCCTTTTTGGCCACTGCTTTTTTCGCTGCCGGTGCCTTGGCTGCTGGAGCCTTGCTTGGGGCGGCTTGCTTGGCGGCAGGGCGGGTGGTTTTGGCAGCGGTGGGCGAAAGCTTTTGCACCGCTTGGTTGAGTGCGTCAATCTGGGCAATCAACGCTTGCACATCTTTTGCAGAAGGCACGCCGAGCTTGTTCAAGGCCTTGGCGACGCGCTCTTCAAAAATGGTTTCCAGCTTGTCCCATTGGCCAGACGCTTTGCTGGAGATGTCGGTGGCCATGCTCGACATTTTTTGGGTGGCCTGGGCAATTTTTTCTTCGGCAGCGTTTTGGGTTTTGCGCTGAATGCCTACGCCCTCACTGACCAAGGACTCAAAGGCCTTGTTGCCTTCGGCCTGAGCGCGAGCGAATGCGGCCAAGCCAGCTTGCCAGATTTGCTGGGCCGAGTCCTTGACCGAGCTGGGCATGTCAGTGCCAGCGGGAGCGGACTTTTTCTGTAGTTTCTTCACCATAAAGACTCCAAGGGGGTGTTAACGATGCGGCAATGTAAGCGCGCGAACAGCTTTGTAGTAGAGAGGCGCTTCTAACTCGGTGCGGTAGGCCGCAAAGTCCCCGAATGCGTTCGGGTTTACGCTGAACGTTGGCCCCGGCCAACTCATAGAAAATGCCCGCAACTTTGGAGGATTTTGTATGCAGTATTTCGTGACGGGTGCCACCGGCTTCATTGGAAAACGATTGGTAAAGAAGTTGCTCGAGCGCAAGGGTGCTACGGTGTTCTTTTTGCTGCGCCGTGAAAGCGAAGCCAAGGTCGCGGATTTGCGGGCGTATTGGGGCTTGAACGATGCCAAGAGCGCCGCCCGCGTGCAGCCGGTGTTCGGCGACTTGGTGGACAAGAAACTGGGTGTTTCCGGTGAAGCGCTCAAGCAGCTCAAAGGCCAAATTGACCACTGCTACCACCTTGCCGCCATTTACGACCTCGGCGCGGACGAAGAAAGCCAAACCCGGGTGAATACAGAAGGCACCCGCAACGCCGTGGAGTTTGCCAAGGCGATTGATGCCAAGCATTTCCACCACGTCTCCAGCATCGCGGCGGCCGGTTTGTACGAGGGCGTGTTTCGCGAGGATATGTTCGAAGAGGCCGAAAACTACGACCACCCATATTTCAAGACCAAGCACGAAAGTGAAAAGATTGTTCGTGTGGAATGCAAGGTGCCCTGGTCGGTTTACCGTCCGGCCATGGTGGTGGGCGATAGCCGCACCGGCGAAATGGACAAAATCGACGGGCCGTATTACTTCTTCAAACTGATACAACGCATGCGCCAGTTGTTGCCGCCGTGGATGCCCACCATTGGGCTCGAAGGCGGGCGCATCAACATCGTGCCCGTGGATTTTGTCGTCGACGCACTTGACACCATCAGCCACAAAACTGGCATTGCAAAACAGTGCTATCACCTGGTCGATCCGCAAGGGTATCGGGTGGGCGATGTGCTGGACCTGTTTAGCAAGGCCGCACATGCGCCCAAAATGAATGTGTTTGTCAACGCGGCCCTGCTCGGCTTTATTCCGCGCAGTGTCACCAAGGGGTTGATGGCACTGGCGCCAGTGCGGCGCATTCGCAACGCGGTGATGAAAGATTTGGGCTTGCCCGAAGACATGTTTACCTTCGTCAATTACCCCACGCGCTTTGATTGCCGCCAGGCCCAAGCCATGCTAAAGGGAAGCGGCGTGGAGTGCCCCAATTTGAAAGACTATGCGTGGCGCCTGTGGGATTACTGGGAGCGCCATCTCGACCCCGACCTCCACATCGACCGTTCTCTGCGCGGCGCAGTGGCGGGCAAGGTGGTGCTGGTGACCGGTGGCTCCTCCGGCATCGGCTTGGCGGCGGCCCACAAGTTCGCCGACGCGGGCGCGGTCACCCTGATTTGTGGCCGCGATGCAGACAAGCTTGACGAGGCCTGCAAACAAGCCCAGAAAAACGGTTACCGCTTTGTGGCCTACACCGTGGACATTGCCGACATGGCAGATTGCGACCGGTTTATCGAGCAAGTGATCCGCGAGCACGGCGGGGTTGACTTTCTTATCAACAATGCCGGACGTTCCATTCGCCGTGCAATTGAGTCGAGCTACGACCGTTTTCACGACTTTGAACGCACCATGCAACTGAACTATTTTGGCTGCCTGCGTGTCACCATGGGCTTGTTACCGGGGATGGTTGCCAAAAAGAAGGGCCATGTGGTCAACATTAGTTCGATTGGGGTGCTCACCAACGCGCCGCGCTTTAGCGCTTACGTTGCCAGCAAGGCCGCCTTGGACGCGTGGACACGCTGCGCATCCAGCGAGTTTGCGGACCAGGGCATATCGTTTACCACCATCAATATGCCCTTGGTGCGAACGCCCATGATTGCGCCCACCAATATCTACAAAAATGTCCCGACGCTGTCGCCTGAAGAGGCCGCCGACATGGTGGCACAAGCGTGCATCTTCAAGCCGGTGCGTATCGCAACACGGCTCGGAATCACCGGCCAAGTGCTGCATGCACTGGTGCCACGGGTGGCCCAAATCGCGATGAATACGAGTTTTCGTATGTTCCCGGATTCCAGTGCGGCGAAGGGTGCCCAACCCGGCGACAAGGCACCTAAGCAGCAGTTATCCCCCGAAGCACTGGCCATGCAGCAAATGATGCGCGGAATTCACTTTTGACCTTTGGGCTTCGAATTCATCACAAATTCTCAGAATATTCGATTGCTCTGGACATACTGTGTCCAGACCGGTAGATAATGCAGCCGCGTCTATCGCACGGAGGGCTTGTCAGCACTGGCTTGGCTGGTGTTGATGAGAACCATATTTTTATGTAACTTGTTGGAATACCACCATGAGCAACCTGATCGATCTGCAGTCACAAATTGAAAAATTGCAAAAACAAGCCAATGAGATCAAGGCAAAAGAGTTCAATGCCACGGTGCAAGAGATACTCGCAAAAATGCAGGCCTTTGGTATCACAGTCAAGCACCTGCAAACTGCCAAGCCAAGCAAGCCTGGTAAGGGTTCCCGTGGTCGCGGCGCCACCGCCAAATCCGCAAAGTCGCCCAAGGCGGCAAAGAAGGCGGGCTCACAGGTGGCTGCAAAGTACCGTGGCCCCAACGGAGAAACCTGGTCTGGGCGCGGCTTGACCCCCAAATGGCTGGCCAATCTGGTGGCACAGGGCCAGTCCAAAGAAGCGTATTTGATTGCCAACAGCTAGTACACCTTCGGGTTCTTGGCGTCTTGGTTCAAGCCAATACGCTGCCCACCAGGGGCGTACAGACCGACAACCTTGCGCCCTGTATTCCAAGCCCATGCGGTCTGTTGCCGCCATGGGCCTGGATGTAAAGTAAGCGCCATGCGCTCGCCCTGCGCGATCGTTCTTTCCAACCGGGCTCGCTTTCATGTCTGAATCCTCTGCATCCGGCTCCAACACCTCCATTGCGCCGCGCGACCAAGCGCAGATCCTCGCCCAGGCGCTGCCCTATATCCGCAGGTTCCATGGCAAGACCATGGTCATCAAGTACGGCGGCAATGCGATGACCGATCCGTCCCTGCAAAAGGCCTTTGCCGAGGACGTGGTGCTGCTCAAACTGGTGGGCATCAAGCCCGTGGTGGTGCACGGTGGGGGGCCGCAGATTGAAAGTGCGCTCAAGCGTCTGGGCAAGAAGGGCGAGTTCATCCAGGGCATGCGCGTGACCGACGCCGAAACCATGGAGGTGGTCGAGTGGGTGCTCGGCGGCGAGGTACAGCAAGACATTGTTGGCCTGATCAACCAGGCCGGCGGCAAGGCGGTGGGCTTAACGGGGCGCGACGGCGCCATGATCCGTGCGCACAAGCTCAAGATGCTGGACCACGCAGATCCCTCCATTGAGCACGACGTGGGCCAGGTGGGCGACATCCAGAGTGTGGACCCGTCGGTGGTTCAAGCCTTGCAGGATGACGCGTTCATTCCCGTCATCAGCCCGATTGGTTTTGGTGAAAACAACGAAAGCTACAACATCAATGCCGACGTGGTGGCGGCCAAACTGGCCACCGTGCTCAAGGCCGAAAAGCTGCTCATGCTGACCAATATCAGCGGCGTGCTCGACAAAAACGGCAGCTTGCTCACCGACCTAAGCTCCCGGCAAATCGATGCGTTGTTTGCTGACGGCACCATTTCCGGTGGCATGCTGCCCAAGATTGCTGGTGCCTTGGACGCAGCCAAAAGCGGTGTGCATGCGGTACATATCGTGGATGGCCGGGTGCCGCATGTGCTGCTGCTGGAAATTTTGACCGACCAAGCTTTTGGCACCATGATTCGCTCGCACTGACCATGCCGGTGCCGACGACCCAACCCGCCGTTGAAGTTGCCCCCGGAGCGGCCGCACTGGCTGGGCGCAAACGGCCCAAGCCGGGTGAGCGGCGGGTGCAAATCCTGCAAATGCTCGCCACGATGCTGGAGCAGCCCGCGCAGGAGCGCATCACCACAGCGGCGTTGGCCGCGCGCTTGGATGTAAGTGAGGCGGCGCTGTACCGCCACTTCGCCAGCAAGGCCCAGATGTTTGAGGGTCTGCTGGAGTTCATTGAGCAGTCGGTCTTCACCCTCATCAACCACATCGTGGCCCGCGAAGACCTAGAAGGCCCACCGGGCCTGCGCAAAGCGGCGGCCATCGTGACCATGCTGGTGCAGTTTGCGGAAAAAAACCCTGGCATGGCCCGCGTCATGGTCGGTGATGCCTTGGTGTTTGAAAGCGAGCGGCTGCAGCAGCGCATGAACCAGTTTTTCGACAAAGTAGAAGCCAGCCTCAAGCAGTGCCTGCGCGATGCCGCCGTGCCCGACGCGGGTGTGCGCGCGGCGGTGCTCAGTGCGTTTGTCGTGGGTCGCTTGCAGCGCTATGTGCGCTCCGGATTTCGGCAGCGGGCGTCGGACCAGCTCGACGCCAGTCTGGCCTTGTTGCTGCGCACCTAGGCTTGGGTGGCGGTTGCGTTCAGGGAATACCCTAGGTTTTCCTAGGTTTGCGCGTCTAGTTTCCCCTTCAATTGGTGTGTCCTGGCGGAAGTCATGCAAAATAGCACGATCGTTCTATTTCCGCCGCACCCGTTGTGACCATCGCTTCCCTCTCCCGCCCGCGTTCCAACACGGCGCCCCTGCGTGCGGCGTCCGAGCGGGCTTTGCAAAAGGGCCAGCAGACCAAGAATTCCATTGTGGAAGCCGCCCTGCGCTTGGCGACCCAAATCGGGCTGGAGGGCTTGAGCATCGGTGCACTGGCCGAGGTCACGCAGATGAGCAAGTCGGGCGTTTTTGCCCACTTTGGCTCCCGCGAGGAGTTGCAAATTTCGGTGGTGCGCGAGTACTTCAACCGCTTTGAGCAAGAGGTGTTTTACCCCGCGTTGCAGGAGCCACGCGGCCTGCCCAGGGTACGCGCCTTGTTTGCCAACTGGATGCGGCGCGTTGCCGAGGAAATTCAGTCGGGTTGCATCTTCATCAGCGGCGCGGTCGAGTTTGACGACCGTCCCGGCCCGGTGCGCGACGCGCTGGCGCATTCAGTGCAGAC
>JBIIZY010000201.1:0-5232 GCA_044346035.1 Rhodoferax sp.
TGTTTTTGACGCCGGATCCACGCTTTCAAAGTGTCTCCAGCACCCTCGTGCGCGAAATCGCAAGCCTGCACGGCGACGTCAGCGCGTGGGTCGCGCCGCCCGTGCTGGCGCTGCTGCGCGACAAGTTAGGTACGCCGGTCAGCGCGTCCCGCTAGGCCGACCAGAACGGAACAAGCTATGGCCCTGACCATCACCGACGAGTGCATCAACTGCGATGTGTGCGAACCGGAGTGCCCCAACGAGGCGATCTTCATGGGCGTCGAGATTTACCAGATTGATCCACACAAGTGCACCGAATGCGTCGGCCACTTTGCCGAGCCGCAGTGCGTTCAGGTGTGCCCGGTGGCTTGCATCCCTGTCCATCCCGACCATGTGGAAGACCAAGAAACGCTGTGGCAGAAGTACCGCCGTTTACAAGCCCAGAACGCGCCCTCGGTGCCCCGCCAAACCGCGTAGCCCTGTTTACTTCTTGACCACCGACTTGGCGACAAACGGTTTGTCCTTGTCTTGATCGGTTTTCTTTTCGCGTTGGGCTTTGCTTGGGGTTTTTCTGCCATGGGCTGTGTCTGCCGTGCCAGCGGTCGCCTTGCCCTGCAAAGCAGCGTTGCGGCCTGAAGGGTTCTCGCCAGCCGGGGCATCCCCGCGATTTGGCCCCACTTTGCGCTGTACAGCCGCCTCATTAGCGCGTTTCGCGGCTTGTAGTCGGGCCTTTTCCATGGCTGCGGCGGTACGCGCATCGTTGGCGATGGCGCGGTCGGCTGCGGCCTTCTGGTCGGCGCTGCGCGGATCGTCGGTGCTGAGTTCCACCGCCCCGGAGCACGGGGTTTGGCTGTAAGAGTTCCCGCACCGGTACACCTTGGCGGCGTGGGCTGCCGAGCCGCAGGTCAGCGCCAGCAGAACCAGGAGCGAGTGCATGCCGCGTGCCATGGCCTTAACCGCCCAGAGCGTTGGGGCTGTCGGCACTGCCGTTGACCGTTGCTGCGGCCTGCCCTCCGGTGGGCAGCGCGACCGGTTGCGCAATGGGTTTTGCAATTTCTTGCGCGGTGTGTGCTGGGTGTTGCGGCATGGCTTCAGACGCCACTTGTGGCCTTGGCGGCTTAGGGCGCGGCGGCTTGTTGGTGTGGATCAGCATGGTGGCGCGGTCCATCTCATCGGCCAGCAGGTGGGGTAGCGCTTTGACGCTGCGTGCAATGCATTGGTCGATAGCAACGCGGTGGTCGAGTGACGGCTTCTTGAGCACCCAGTGAACCACCTCCGCCTTGTTGCCGGGGTGGCCAATTCCGAGCCGCAAGCGCCAATAGGCGTCGGTGCCGAGTTGCGCATGGATATCGCGCAAGCCGTTGTGCCCAGCATGGCTGCCTCCCAGCTTGAGCTTGGCCTCGCCGGGGGCGATGTCAAGTTCGTCATGGGCTACGAGAACCTCGTGCGGCGCGATCTTGAAAAAGCGCGCCAGCGCCGCCACCGACTTGCCCGATGCATTCATGAATGTCTGCGGCGCGAGCAACCAGATGTTGTGTCCCAAAACGCTGCAGCGTGCCACGTGTGCCCAGTAGTTGCGGTCGAGCACGGGGCGCACTTTGCACTCGGCGGCGAGCGCGTCAATCCACCAAAAGCCTGCGTTGTGGCGTGTGTGCTCGTACTCAGCGCCTGGGTTGCCCAAGCCGACAAAGAGTTTGATCATGAAACCATGGTACGGGAAAACAGGGCGCACCAAAAACGACAACGGCCCACCGAGGTGGGCCGTTGGATCAGCGCAAAACGGCCTTACTTCTTGGCGGCCGGTTTGGCTGCAGGCTTAGCGGCTGGCTTGGCACCAGCCTTCGCGGCCGGTGCTGCTGCACCTTCGGCTGCAGCTGCGGGCGCTTCAGCGGCACCCGCCACAGCTACCACCGACACCACCACCGGGTTGCTCTTGCCGTGGGTCACAGCCGTCACGCCCTTGGGCAAAGTGATGTCCGCCAGGTGCAGCGACTTGCCTTTTTTCAGTCCGCTGAGGTCCACCGCGATGAACTCGGGCAGGTCCTTGGGCAGGCACAGCACGTCGATTTCGGTCATGACGTGGTTGGCAATGCAACCATCGGTCTTGACGGCGGGCGACAACTCGTCGCCGCTGAAGTGCAAGGGCACCTTCATGTGCAGCTTGGTGTTTTCGTCTACACGTTGGAAGTCGATGTGCAGGATCAACTGTTTGAAGGGGTGCATCTGCACATCCCGCAGCAATACCTTGTGTGCCTGACCGGCAAGTTCCATGTCCAGCACCGAGGCGTGGAATGCTTCCTTTTTGATCGCATGCCACAGCGCGTTGTGGTCTAACTCGATCAACTTGGGTTCGCCTGCTCCACCGTACACGATGCCGGGCGTGCGGCCCGTGCTGCGCAGACGGCGGCTCGCACCCGTACCCTGCTTGGCGCGCTCGAAAGCGACAAATTTCATAGCAATCTCCTAAAGAAGCCCACCGCGACCAGTGTGGCTCCGGTTTAACAAAGGTCCCGAAAACTGCACATGGCGGCAGGACCCACTTTTTGTCTCGATCAGGAAGGCTAAAAAAGGTTTTCCTGGTCGGAGAACAAACTCATTACCGACTCCCCCTTGGCGATACGCTGGATCGTTTCTGCGATCAGCGGTGCTACGGTGAGTTGGCGAATTCTTTGGCAATGTGTGGCTGCAGCGCTCAAGGGAATGGTGTTGGTTACAACCACCTCATCGAGCGCACCACCACTGGAAATGCGTTCGATGGCCGGGCCCGAAAAAATGGGGTGTGTGCAGTACGCATACACCTTTTTTGCGCCGCGCTCTTTGAGCACTTCGGCCGCTTTGACCAAGGTGCCGGCGGTGTCGATCATGTCGTCCATGATGACGCAGTTGCGGTCTTCGATTTCGCCGATCACGTGCATCACTTCACTCACGTTTGCACGGGGACGGCGCTTGTCGATGATGGCCAAATCGCAGTTGAGCTGCTTTGCCAAAGCGCGCGCGCGCACCACGCCACCGACGTCAGGGGACACCACGATCAAGTCGTCGTAGTTTTTCTGGCGCAGATCGCCCAGCAACACCGGTGAGGCGTAAATGTTGTCTACCGGAATGTCAAAAAACCCCTGAATTTGGTCCGCGTGCAAGTCCATGGTGAGCACCCGTGCCACGCCGACTGCTTGCAGCATGTTGGCCACCACCTTGGCGGTGATGGGTACACGGGTGGAGCGTGGGCGGCGGTCCTGCCGCGCGTAGCCAAAGTAGGGGATGACAGCGCTGATGCGTTCGGCTGAGGCGCGCTTGAGCGCATCGACCATGATCAGCAGTTCCATCAGGTTTTCGTTGGTGGGTGCGCAGGTGCTCTGCACCACGAACACGTCGCGGGCCCGCACGTTTTGGTTGATTTCTACGGTGACCTCACCGTCGGAGAACCGACCTACCGTCGCAGAGCCCAAGGAGATGCCCAGATGGCGCGCGATCTCCGATGCCATGCCGGGATTGGCGTTGCCGGTGAACACCATGAAATCGGTTGGGGTGGGTGCCTGCATTCGGATTCCAGCGAAAAGGGTTGGCCTACATCGAAACGTTGCGCAAGCTCGCACCAGTCTCCTGCTGGCCGAGGGTTTGGCAGGGGAGGAAGGATTCGAACCTTCGCATGCTGGAATCAAAATCCAGTGCCTTAACCAACTTGGCGACTCCCCTACACGGGTGAACAGCACAAAGCCGTCCACCGATCAATCGTCGCTGGAAGCCCAGTCCCACAGGGGATGCACTTCCAAACTACCGCATAACCTCGTCTGAAACGCCGCAGGCGCCGTATTCAGGTCCACGCTGTGCGAGGCTTTGGCGAAAACCGCACTGCCAGAACCGGTCATTCGACCCTGTAACCCGACCGATGCAAGCCAGTCGAGCGCTTGGGTCACGCCGGGACAGAGGGTTTGGGCCACTGCTTGCAAGTCGTTTCGGCCAAAACCGAAGGCGTCTTCAGCGAAGCCAGAAAGTATAGCAGGCTCGGAATCGCGCTTGAGCAAAGGGCTGGTGAATATTGCTTTGGTGTCCAAGCCTTGGTCGGGCTTGACCACCACAAAGTGCGACATGGGCACCACAATAGGCTGCAGGACGTCGCCAATCCCCTCGACCCAAGCGTTGTGCCCGCCCAGAAAGAACGGCACGTCGGCACCCAGCGAGACCCCGATTTTTTGTAGTGTGCCCAGTGGCAGGTTCAATTTCCACAGGCGGTTGAGCGCCAGCAGCGTCGTTGCTGCGTCGGAGGAGCCGCCACCCATACCGGCTTGCGCTGGGACCGACTTCTTGATCCCGATGTGCACGCCGAGTTCGCATTGCGTGTGCCCCTGCAGTGCGCGCGCGGCCCGGGTGGTGAGGTCATCTTGTGGCAGTGCCCACGCCAGGTCTTCGCGTGAGATCTGGCCATCGCGGCGCAGTGTGAAGTGCAGTGTGTCGGCCCAGTCAATTAGCAGGAAGACCGATTGCAGCAGGTGGTAGCCGTCGGGTCGCCGCCCGGTGACGTGCAAGAACAGGTTGAGCTTGGCCGGTGCGGGCACATCGTAGAGCGATTGCATGGAAACATTATCCAGCGCGTGCAGGCTTGCGCGGCTAGCTAGCGTTCCAACAGCAGTGTGATTTCAGCATGTACATCGGTGCCCAGTCGCGTGGCATGGATGCGACCATTGGCGAATTGGGCAAGATCAACGACCCAGTCCGGCGCGCTGGCGGGTGACCCTTTGAGCCATTCAAACAAGGCATCAATGGGAATGTCGACCCCCAACGCGTGGCGCGACAGTGACTGCAAAGAGTCAAAGGGCTGCGCCGTGCCTGCGGCGCTTAAAACAGCTGTGCGTTCGGTCCAATCCAGTGTGGCAAGCGTGGTGCCTAAAGGGCTGCTTAGCACGAGTTGCCCGGCATTGGCCTGGCCCCGCAGCACGAACTGGGCGGCGATTGCGCTGCGCTCTGGGTACAAAACTTTGACGCCTAAGCGACCTTGCCACTGCGGTGCTGTGCCTGACGACGCACCGCTGACGACAGGCGGAAGTGCGCATCCCGACAGAACCAGCGAAAGCAGGAGCAGGGATAGAACTGCCAACATGGGGACGGCCCGCGCGAGCGAGTAACCAACGTGGCGCACTGCAAGTCCGCTGTCTGCAATCCTCACGGTTTGTTCAGGCGCTCGATGGTCTCGCGCAAGGTTTCGTTGTCGGGGCTAAGTACGAGCCCTTGCTTCCAGACCTCTTGGGCCTGCGCGGT